>JBDONV010000039.1:0-4088 GCA_039831165.1 Nautiliaceae bacterium
GGGATATAGAAATTAGTATCAAAACCGTAAACATATAAACCTGAGGTTATTATAAGTGCTACTAACCACTGAAGAGCAAATTTTTGTTTAGGCAGTAAACCGGCTTGGTTATTTTTTTGGAGGATTTTACCAAGGTCGTCTATTATTCCTATAGCCATAAATCCTAAGACCGTTAAAATAGCGGTAATAATAAAAAAATTATATTTTGCGCTTATAAGAGTTGCTATTACAGCTGAAATGATAAATACCACTCCTCCCATGGTTGGAGTTTTTGATTTTTGTTTATGATTTTGAGGGGCTAATTCGAAAATCGGTTGTGTTACTTTGCTTTTTGCCCATTTTATAAATTTGGGCATAAAAGATATTGTTAGAATAAAAGATAAAAAGAAAGCTATAATAGCTCTTACCGATATGTAATGAAAGATATTCAATCCTAGTTCATGTAAATAATATAACACTTAACGGCCTTTTTTGGGTAAAATTTTAACAAAAAAAGGACTTATTATGACTTTTAGCGGAAAAAATGTTTTAATAACGGGAGCTAGCAGAGGAATAGGAGCTGAAATAGCCAGAGTTCTTGCAAAAAAAGGACTTAAAGTTTGGATAAACTATAAAAGTAGCGCAGAGCTTGCTGATAAATTAAAAGAGGAAATAGAAAACACCGGAGGAGAAGCAGCTGTAATAGGTTTTGACGTTAGTGATGAAGCTGCTTTTGTCGATGCTGTTAAAACTATTGTAGATAGCGACGGAGAGCTTAGTTATCTGGTAAACAATGCGGGAATTACAAATGATAAACTTGCTATGAGAATGAGTGTTGAGGATTTTAGAAAAGTTATAGACGCTAATCTTACATCTACTTTTATTGGATGCAGGGAAGCGTTGAAAGTTATGAGTAAAAAGAGATTTGGAAGTGTAGTAAATGTAGCAAGTATAGTAGGAGAAACCGGAAATATAGGACAAGCAAACTATGTGGCGAGTAAGGGTGGGGTAATAGCTATGACAAAAACGTTTGCGCTTGAAGGTGCTGCTAGAAATATAAGATTTAACAGCGTAACTCCTGGGTTTATAGATACCGATATGACAAAAGAGCTTCCTGAGAAAGTTAAAACTGAGCTTTTAAATAAAATTCCTTTAAAAAGATTGGCAAAACCCGTTGAGGTTGCAAATGCAGTGGCGTTTTTGTTAAGCGACGAGGCCAGTTATATTACCGGAGAGACATTAAAAGTGAACGGTGGAATGTATATGTGATATGAATGTTAATTTTCACATTTTTATTATTTTATGCTAAAATGCTGAAATAAAAAATAAAAGGAGACAAAATGGCATTATTTGATGAAGTAAAAGAAGTAATCGTAGAGCAATTAAATGTTAGTCCTGAAGAAGTAAAACCAGAAGCTAAATTCGTAGAGGATTTGGGAGCTGACAGTCTTGATGTAGTTGAAATGATTATGGCTTTAGAAGAAAAATTTGAAATAGAAATTCCAGATAGCGAAGCTGAAAAAATTCAAACTGTTCAAGATGTTGTAGATTATATAGAAAAGGCGAAAAGTTAAATTTTTTCGCTTTTTTAATTTCAATATGAAGATATGAGGATAAATAGATTATCTTCATATCTTCATATTTTAAGGCATAAAGGATATTAATGAGAGTTGTTGTAACTGGTATAGGTATGATTAACTCGGTAGGGTTAACCAAAGATGAAAGCTTTAATAATATAATTAACGGGAAAACGGGAATAGATAAAATAACTCATTTTGACCCTGAAGGTTTTGCTTCTCAGATAGCCGGAGAGGTAAAAGGATTTGACCCTAAAACAATTATGGACCCAAAGGAAGTTAAAAAAGCCGATAGATTTATTCAGCTTGGACTTGCTGCTGCTAAAGAAGCTATGGAAGATAGCGGTCTTAAAGAGTATGAGGGGGAAAAATTCGGTATCAGCGCGGCAAGCGGTATTGGAGGGCTTCCTGTAATTGAAAAAGCAAGTGTTATAGTTGAAACAAGAGGTCCTAGAAGAATTTCTCCTTTTTTTATTCCAAGCGCTTTAGTTAATATGCTTGGGGGATTTACTTCAATAGAATATGGATTAAAAGGGCCTAATCTTTCGAGTGTTACGGCATGTGCAGCTGGAACTCATGCAATTACTGAAGCTTATAAAACAATAAAAGCCGGAATGGCCGATAAGATGATGGTGGTGGCCGGGGAAGCCTGTATCTGTCCGGTAGGAGTTGGGGGATTTGCCGCTATGAAAGCCCTTTCTACCAGAAACGACGACCCGGCTCATGCCAGCAGGCCTTTTGATGCTAAAAGAGACGGATTTGTAATGGGCGAAGGGGGAGCCTGTTTGATTTTGGAAAAATATGAAGACGCAGTAGCAAGAGGGGCTAAAATTTATGCTGAAATTATAGGAATTGGTGAGAGCGGAGATGCAAATCATATTACCACTCCTGCTCCCGGAGGTGAGGGAGCTTATAGAGCTATGAAAATGGCTTATGAAATGGCAGGACGTCCGAAAATTGATTATATCAATGCTCACGGAACATCTACTAAATACAATGATTTGTATGAAACGATGGCAATTAAGAAACTTTTCGGTTCTAAAGAAAACTGTCCTCCTGTTAGTTCTACAAAAGGTGCAACTGGGCATTGTCTTGGAGCTGCAGGGACTATTGAAGCGGTTATTACGCTTATGGCGATGGAGAGAGGAATTATGCCTCCTACCATTAATTATGAAGAGCCTGATCCTGAATGTGATTTGGATTATGTGCCAAATAAAGCTAGAGAAGCTGAAATTAATGTAGCTATGAGTAACTCTTTTGGGTTTGGTGGAACAAACGGAGTTGTGATATTTAAAAAAGTAAAGTAAAGGTTTATTTTGGCAGTACTTGATTTTGAAAAAAAACTCCATGAGCTGGAAGAACAAATTGACGTTGCTAAAATAAAAGGCGACACTCATGCTGTTGAAACGTTAAAAAAAGAACTTGAAAAAGAGATAAAAAAGACTTTTAAAAATTTAACCCCTTATCAAAAACTTCTTCTTGCCCGTCATCCGGACAGACCTCATGCGATAGATATTATAAAAAGAATTATGGATGAAAAATATGAACTTCACGGAGACAGGGAATTTAGGGATGATGAGTCTATAATCTGTTTTATAGGTAAAATAGGCGATGAAAAATGTGTGGTTATAGGGGAAGAAAAAGGAAGAAACACTAAAGAAAAAATTAAAAGAAATTTCGGTATGCCTCACCCGGAAGGTTATAGAAAAGCTCTTCGTGTAGCAAAACTTGCAGAAAAATTTGATTTACCTATTTTATTTTTAGTTGATACCCCGGGGGCTTTTCCCGGAATTGGAGCCGAAGAGAGGGGACAGAGTGAAGCAATTGCTAAAAATCTTTTTGAACTTTCAAGAATAAAAACTCCTACTGTTTCAATTGTAATAGGAGAGGGAGGAAGTGGGGGAGCGTTGGCTATAGGTGTGGCCGATAAACTTGCTATGCTAAAATATTCTGTATTTAGCGTTATTTCTCCGGAAGGTTGTGCGGCTATTTTATGGGGTGATAACTCAAAAGTCGAAACGGCCACCAAAGCGTTAAAAATCTCCGCTGAAGAGCTTAAAGAACTAGGGCTTATTGATGATATTATAGAAGAACCTGTAATGGGAGCTCATAAAGACTATGATTTAACAGCTGAAAATATTAAAAAATATTTTTTAGAGCAGGTAAATAAACTGAAAAACCTTTCTAAAGAGGAACTTCTTCAAAAAAGATTTGAAAAGTATCTCAATTACGGAAGCTTTAACGAATAAGCTTCTTTTTTTTTGGTTTTTACAAAAAGTGACGGAGGTAAAAATTCTATTTTAGTGAGTAAAAATCATAAAACTTGACTTTTTTTCACTAAAAAAGATATAATTTTAAAAAATTAAAAAAAAGGAGAAAAAATGCCAAGAGTTGTTGGATTTAAAAAATTAGAGGCTGTATTTAGAAAAGCGGCAGGGATTGATTTAGATAAATCAAAAGCTGATGAAATTATCGATATTATTGAAAAAAAATTTCATGATATGCTGCTTGTAGCTGTTGAAAAAGCGGGAT
>JBDONV010000137.1:0-4074 GCA_039831165.1 Nautiliaceae bacterium
TTCCCGACATCTCCACCATTAAATATAAAGTGCCAGACACCATATAAGTATTATATCCATACCTATCTATACATTTCAAACCTCAAACTAGGGCTGTTTCATACTGAAAAAATTTAAATTACGAAAAAGTAAAAAAAGACAAGATTGCGGGTTTTAACGAAAATTTTGCCCTAAATTAAGTGCGTCTACCCGTAAGGGGCTTTACAGGCGTATGAAGTGCAAGTTTACACATTTTCATCGCCCCTCAAGCCTAAAAACGACAAGCAGTTGTCGTTTTTTTAACGGCTCTTTTGCACTTTTTAACAAAATTTGAGTGTTGTGTAAGCAAAAAGAAGCACGGAGCTGTCATATTTTTATCTTTGTAGTTTAGCATGAAATAATCCTGCCTTTTTTTGCCATTGTGGAAGATGAGTAGAAAGATATGATTATACCAAAACCAATTTTAAAGTTTACATCTTTTCACCTTTTTTCACCTATGATTGAGTAGGTTCACCCTTTTTCACTCAAAAATAATACCAAAACATAAAACAACTCTTACATTAACCTTTTCTTTTCCAAATCTTTTTCCCCAAAATAAATGTTTGATTTATTTTAGGAAATAGTATCACTTAATCCTAGCGTTTTTTATTATTTTATCGATTTCTTCATCTCTGCCGAATATTTTAAAATATTTATCGATCGCATCTTTATCATTTGAATCTTTTATATAATTTAAATATGCACTTTTTAGCATATTTTTGATTCTGGGTTTTTTGATATTTATATTTTTATATTCCTGAAGTTCATTTAATGCATCTTTTATTTTCCCCTTAAAAGCTTTAGCTTCCGCTGATTTGAGTTTTTTATTCCATTTTTCCTCATATAATTTATAAACATTTAATTCTTTCAAAAAAGGATATTTTTCTACAAGCTCAAAAGCTTTGTTTTTATCCTCACTAAACACTCTTAAAAATTCAAGGGATATCTGTGCACGTTCTAACAGTTCCCTTGCTTTTAACTCATATCCCTCTATATCTTCTAGTATTGATGCAATTTTTAAAACAAATTTAAATTTTTCATCCTTTAACGCTTTTTGTGCCAATGAATAAAGTCTTTGGGCATATTCCATTACTGCTTTATATTCTTTTGAATCTTTCAGTTCGGGATGCTCTTTTATAATCGCAAAAAAGCCTTTAAAGTCTTTGTTTGCCATTTTATCCTTCAAGAGTTTAAAGAGTTCGGCTTTTTTTAAAAGCAGTTCAATTAAAGGCAGTTTTTCATTAACAGCCAAAAAATCTTTCAATATATCCTTAGCTTCATTTACCCTGCCTTCAACAGCAAGGTTTTTTGCTTTTTCAAATTTAACTTCCCACTCTTTCTCGGCTAGTTTATAGTATTTTGTGTTTTTTAGCAGTTCATACTGATTTGCAAGTTGGTAAAGAAGCGCAAAATTTCTGTTTTCATACGCTTTTTTAAATTTAATTATATTTTCAAAATGAGAAACTATTTTTAAAACCTCTTCTTTTTTTTCAAAAACATTCATAAAAGGTTTTAAAATTTCAATCGCTTTTGCCTTCAAACCGTTTTCAAAATATTTAACCGCTTTTTTTAATATCAGCTTATAAAGCGTTTCAAGTTTTTCGTAAGCTTTGGTCTTTTTTAAAAAAGGATTATTTGATATTAATTCATATGCTTTTTTATATTCTTCTTTCAAAACCAAATCAAGCAGTTCGTTTTCGTCGTATAAGTCGGTGTAGTTTAAAACATTATCTTTTACAAAATAAAATTTATCTTCAAAAACGGCGATTTTATCGGCATCAATTTGAAAGAAATTCTCATTTATTAACACTTCTTTTTGCAAATCATATAAAACAACCCTGTTTTTAACAGCGATAAAAATATAATTTTCATATATATAAAAATCCCTGAATTCTTCATATAAATCGATTCTGTCTTTGCGCTCTTTTTTATCTTTGTCCCACTTAATAACATCCGCATATTCCGACGCACTGGTTAAATAATTTTTATTTTCAATTTTAACCGCTTTTTTAAGATGTAAATACCTTACTGTTTTTTTTAAAGAAAACTGATTTACAAAAAGCACACCTTTGTCAAAAGTGGCGGCATACACCTCATCCTCACCAAATGCGATATCGCTTATAAAATCCTTATGCCTAGCAATTCTTGACACCATTTTAAAAAGATTTAACGAATATAAAAAAATTTTACCGTCAACCCCGCCGCTGGCAAAATAATCCCTACCGAAAGCCACACTTAAAACATCGCCTCTGTGCCATTCATATTTGCCAATCAGTTTTTTGTTTCTGATATCCCAAACAGTTAAAGGCTTACCTGAAACAGAGAGTAAAAGATAATTAAATTCTTCATCTACGGCTATGGAGTTTTCAGTGGGTTTGTTTTGAGGCAGTTTTATTTTAAATCCGTTTATTAGTTTAAAGTTTTTATCAAATAAATATACCCTGTTTTCAATATCGACAATTACAAAACCTTGAGAATTTATTTTTACGTAAGAAATAGTATCTACAAATTTTTTAAGAATTTTAACATTCATTTATCTTTTCCCATAAATATAAAAATAAGTATTATCCCCATTATCGTTGCAAAAGCAAATCCGGCTATTCCAAAGACTGATACACCGTAAATCAAAGGTGGTATTTTTGCACTTAAAATCATCGACGAGCCTATTAAAATAGCGGCTATAATTATTGCAACCGAAAGCCTGTTGGCCGAGCTGTTGATAGTTTTTTCAAAATCGTCAAGCCCCATATGTTCAAATTCGATTTTTAATTTTCCGTTTTTTAGTTTATTAATTATATCTTTAATGTCTTTTGGCGAATTAAATAAAAGCTCTTTAAACTCCAAATTTAATAAATATGACTGCTTAAACAAATCCGAAAAAGCAAATTTTTTATAATGTTTTGCTATAAAAGGTTTGATTAGTTTAACCGCATTAAAATCAGGATAAAGTTTTTTACCGACCCCTTCAATAGTTACAACGGCTTTTGCCAACAGATAATTTTCCTCTTTTAAATAAACTTTGTATCTGTTCATAATCCTTAAAATATCGTTAATTACCAATTTTAATTCAATTTCTTTCAACGAAGAGTAAAAATACATCGAGATTATATCAGACATCTCTTTTTTAAAAGATGAGATATCGACATCATCACCTGTTTTAGAGAGCTTAAGCACACACATTGCCGCATCTTCTTCTTTTTTATTTATAACAAAATAAAAAAACTCCATTAAATGCCGTGCATCATCCTCGCTGAATCTTCCCATAATCCCGAAATCCAAAAATACAATTTTTCCATTACTTACCCAAATATTCCCCGGATGAGGATCAGCATGAAAAAATCTATGTATAAAAATCTGTTCGCAAAAAGCGTTAAACCCTTTAATTGCAATCTCTTTCAAATCATAACCCGCATTTTTTAATTTTTCAATTTCAGAGACCTTAATACCTTCTATATATTCCATCGTTAAAACGCGTTTTGAACAGTATTTTTCATAAAGTTTAGGAACTTTTATATCCGGATTGTCTTTAAAATTAGAAGTGAACCTTTTTAAATTCAACGCTTCAAAATTGAAATTAAGCTCCCTTTTAATAGAAACGGCAAACTCTTCCATAATTTTTACACTGTCTATCCCGTAAATTAAAAATTTTTTTCTTAAAAGTTCCGCAAAGTGCATCAATATTGCAATATCGGAATAAATTTTTTCTTCAATTGAAGGTTTTAAAATTTTAACCGCTACAATTTCACCGCTTTTTAGAGTAGCTTTGTAAACCTGTCCTATCGAAGCGCTTGCTATAAGCTCGAAATTTTTTTCAAAATCATTATATTTATCCCCAAGTTCTTCCGTTAAAACATTTTCCATATCTTCAAAAGGAAGCGGTGATACACTGTCCTGTAATTTTTCGAGCTCTTTTGCAAGTTCCAAGGGAATAAGATCGGGTCTCAAAGAAAGAAACTGGGCAAGCTTTATAAAAGTGGGGCCGAGCTCTTCTATTGCTTTTCTTATTCTCTCCCGTCTTTTTATTTTATAATTTGGTTTTTTTTTATAATTTACACT
>JBDONV010000253.1:0-14133 GCA_039831165.1 Nautiliaceae bacterium
AAGATAATTTCGCTGTATTTTCCCTCATCATCAACCGGTTGTAAAATATCTGAGTATCCGTATTTAAGCCAAACTCTATAATCTTCCTCACCATGTCCCGGAGCCGTATGAACACAACCTGTTCCTCCATCCATAGTAACGTGCTCACCAAGTAAAATTACTGAAAGTCTGTTGTTTAAAGGATTTACGGCTTTTAGACCTTCAAGTTCTTTTGGATTAAATTCTTTTACAATCTCACCTTTAACAACACCCTCTTCTTTTAATCTCTCATAAAGAGGTTTTGCAACGATATAATTATCGCTTGTAAGCACATAAGTAGTCTCAGGATTTAAAGCAATTCCCATATTCGCAGGAAGAGTCCAAGGGGTAGTAGTCCAAATAATTATTTTTGCATGTTTAGTACCAAGGGCTTTATTGGCTTCTTTACTTAAAGGAAATGCTACGTAAATAGAATAGTCTTCTTTATCTTCATACTCAACCTCAGCTTCAGCTAAAGCAGTCTTATCATGCATACACCAAAATACGGGTTTACTTCTTTCTACTAAGAGCCCTTCTTTGGCTATTTCAGCCAAAGCTTTGTAAATATCCGCTTCAAATTCAAAATCCATAGTTTTATAAGGATTTTCCCAATCTCCTATAATTCCAAGAGATTTAAACTCTTCTTTTTGAATTTCAATAAATTTAGCGGCATGCTCGCGGCAGAGTTCTCTTATTTTTGTTTTAGGAAGTTTTTCTTTTTTTTCACGACCGATTTTTTTCTCAACCTGCTGTTCAATCGGAAGCCCATGGCAATCCCATCCCGGGACGTATCTGATATCAAAACCCTGAAAATAGTAATATTTATTTATGATATCTTTTAAGATTTTATTTAGAGCATGACCGATATGTATATGTCCGTTTGCATACGGAGGGCCGTCATGAAGATTAAATTTATCTTCTCCGCGTCTGTTTTCTTTCATTCTTTCATAAACGTTTTCGCTAAACCATTTTTTATATCTTTTAGGCTCGTTTTGAGGAAGGTTTCCACGCATAGGAAACGAAGTTTTTGGCAAAAGAAGAGTATCTTTATAATCCATTGAAGTTTTCCTTTTTTACAGGGTATTATACCAAAATTATTCTATATGGGTTACCACTTTTACAATATTAGGGTCAGCAAAATAATCCCCCTCTTTACCGTCGTAATCAAACTGAGATAAAATATCCCTTATAATATTTAACCTTGCCCTTTTCTTATCATTTGCATCCACTATAACCCATGGAGCATAAGGAGTAGAAGTAGCAGCAAACATATCCTCTTTTGCTTTTTGATAATCTTCATAATGTTCGTAACTTTTCCAGTCAAGAGGGGAAAGTTTCCATTTTTTGAGAGGGTCTTTTTCTCTTGATTTAAGTCTTCTATACATCTCTTCTTTTGTTATGTCCAGATAATATTTAAAAAATTTTATCCCATCATCAATCAAAAGCTCCTCAAATTTAGGACACTGTCTCATAAATTTAAGATACTCTTCTCTAGTACAAAACCCCATAACTCTTTCTACTCCAGCTCTATTGTACCAACTTCTGTTAAAAAGAACCATTTCTCCTCCTGCAGGAAAATGAGGAACATAACGTTGAAAATACCACTGTGTTTTTTCCCTATCACTTGGTTTATCAAGAGCAACGCTTCTTGCAAATCTAGGATTTAAATGCTCTAAAATTCTTTTAATAGTCCCGTCTTTACCGGCAGTATCCATTCCTTCAAAAATAGAAAGCATTCTTTTATTATTGTTTCTAATCCATGTTTGAAGTTTTACAAGCTCTATTTGAAGCTTTAAAAGTTCTTTTTCATAAAACTTCTTTTTTAATCTTCCCTTCTTATTAAACACCTTGTTTTTAGGAAGGGAATATTCTGGTAATGTAGAAATATCAAAGTGATGCATATCAAACTCCTTTTTTTGGTTATAATTATTATATCAAAAGGAGTTGAGTATGGATGTTATTTTTGTAGGAAAAGAGTGGAAATTTAAAAAAGCGCTTCAAGAAGAGCTGTTTAGATACATAAATTATAACACTTTAATGTACCTTGATACATTTGATATAAACTTCAATCCCAAAAACGACACGTTAATAGTAACTTCTCAAAAAACATATCCTCTAGTAGCCAGAATAATAGCCAGACTGGTAAACCAAAACCTCATAATAAAAGATGACTTTTTAGTACCGGAAAACGCAAAATTTTCAAAAAACACTTTCTTAGTCAAGATAAATGAAAAAAACATAAACGTTATTTTATTTGAAGATACCGTTCCAGAAATTTTTATAATAACCCCTGAATATGAGGAAATTAATATTTTCAGATTCGATAAAGAAACGGCTTTAATGTTTTTAGAACCTATTTTAAATGCCCATAAACTTGATTATACCGTTATTCAAAATGAGGGCGGCTTTGTACAAATTTTCACTGAACCTCTGGAAAAACAGATAAAAAAAGAGATAATAAACTCAATTCCTTACGTAATATTTGGTAACATATTCGAACATATAGTCAACACACTTCCTCCTAAAAAAATAACATTTGCCGAAAGTTGTACAGGAGGACTTATAGCTTCAAACCTTACTAAAATAAGCGGGTCAAGCAGATGTTTTGACGGAAGTGTAGTTAGTTATGCAAACAGAATAAAAGAAGAATGGCTAGGAGTTTCACCTCAAACACTCGAAAAATACGGAGCTGTCAGCGAACAGACTGTTAAAGAAATGCTTTTAGGAGCTATAGAAATCTCAAAAGCCAATTACGCAATAGCCGTTAGCGGAATAGCCGGACCTACAGGAGGCACTCCAAATAAACCAGTAGGTACTGTTTATATCGGAGTAGCGGACAGAAAAAGCCTTAAAGTAGAACTTCATCATTTCAAAGGAGACAGAAATTATATTCAATATAAAGCTATGATGAACGGAATAAGAATGTTTATAGACTTTAGCCAACTTTATAGTAAAATTTCATAAAAAAGGCCTTACATGATAAAAGCACTAAGAGGTATGAAAGATATTATTGAAGATAAAAGATTTTTAAAAATATTTGATACATCCAGAAAAATAGCTCAAAACTATGGATATGAATATATAGAAACCCCTATTTTGGAAGAGACCGCCCTTTTTAAAAGAAGCGTGGGAGAGAGCAGCGACATCGTAAATAAAGAGATGTACCAATTTACCGACAAAGGAGGAAACGATGTCTGTATGCGCCCCGAAGGCACTGCCGGGGTTGTAAGAAGCTTTATAGAGCACAAATTCGACCGTCAACAAACCCCTAAAAGATTTTGGTATTTCGGACCTATGTTCAGATATGAAAGACCTCAAAAAGGAAGACTAAGAGAGTTTCACCAATTCGGAGTCGAAAGTTTTGGCGAACCGAGCGTATATGAAGATATAAACGTAATAGCAATGGCTGCGGATATTTTCGATGCTTTAGGAATAGATTACACTTTAAAAATAAACTCTCTCGGATGTCCTGAATGTATGCCGAAATACAGGGATAAACTCGTAGAATTTTTAAACGAACACAAAGAAAATTTATGTGAGGACTGCCAAAGAAGAATAGACCAAAATCCTATAAGAACACTTGATTGTAAAGTGGAAAACTGCCAAGCAATTTTAAAAAACGCTCCAAAAATTACAGATAATTTATGTGAATCGTGTCAAAAAGATTTTGAAACATTAAAAAAAGGTCTTGAAAATTTGAACATAGATTATGAAGTGGATAAAAATCTGGTTAGAGGTCTTGATTATTATACTAAAACAACTTTTGAATTTATTTCAAACGAAATAGGAGCCCAAAGCGCAATTGCGGGTGGCGGAAGATATGACAGACTTGTGGAATTCTTAGGCGGAAAACCAACTCCAGGTGTGGGATTTGCTATAGGAGTTGAGAGAATTTTGGATTTGATTAAAACCGAAGATAAAAGAGACGGAATTTATATGGGAGCTATGATTGAAGAAGCAATCCCTTTTATTCAAAAAAAAGCAAAAGAGCTCAGAAAACAAGGAAAAGTTTTTGTAGAAACAAAACCTAAAAGTCTAAAAGCCCATTTAAAAGCCGCTGATAAAGGAAATTTTAAAAAAGCGCTAATAGTTGGAGAGGACGAATTAAAAACAGGACGATTTTTCGAAAAAGAACTTTAAAGGCGGATAATGAACTATGGAATAGACATTTGGGGAGCCAACAATTTTTTTATTGAAAATGGAAAACTTAAAATAAATTATGGAAATCAACCGGCTTTAATTGATATAGTAAAAGAGATAGAAGAAAAAGGATTTCAAGGACCTATTCTTCTTAGATTTCCCCATCTTATCAGAAAACAGATAAACTCCCTTTATAATTCTTTTAATAAAGCTATTAAAGAATTTGATTATAAAGGAAAGTTTAAAGCCGTATTTCCTTTAAAAGTAAACCAATTCCCCACTTTCGTAAAACCTCTTATTAAAATCGCCCAAAAATATAATTATGGACTCGAAGCTGGAAGTAAAGCAGAGCTTATTTTAGCTATGACATATAATAACAAAAGCGCTCCTATAACTATAAACGGATTTAAAGATAAAGATATGATTCGTCTAGCTTTTATAGCTGGATTTATGGGATATGACGTAACAATTACTATTGAGGGGCTAAACGAACTTAACTCCATTATAGAAGTTAGCCGTGAATATGACTCTATACCTGTAAATATAGGAATTAGAATACGCCTTCACACTTCAGGTGTGGGAATATGGGCAAAAAGCGGAGGCATTGAGAGTAAATTTGGACTTAGTTCAACAGAAATAATAGAAGCGGTAGAAAGATTAAAAAAAGAAAAAATGCTTGATAAACTTAAGATGATTCATTTTCATATCGGAAGTCAAATAAACGATATTTCACCACTAAAGAAAGCTATAAGGGAATCAGGTAATATTTACGCGGACCTTAGAACAATGGGAGCTAAAAATCTAACGGCTATTAATATAGGAGGAGGTCTTGCTATTGAATATTCCCAGTGGGATGATAAAAGGGATAAAAATTATTCTATTGAAGAGTTTAGTAATGACGTAGTATATCTTTTAAAAGAAATTTCAAATAAAAAAAATGTCCCTATGCCTGATATTTTTACTGAAAGCGGAAGGTTTATAGCATCTCCTTCAACAGTATTGGTAGCTCCGGTAATAGAGCTTTTTTCACAGGAATATACGGAAAAAGCCCTGAAACTTAAAGAAAAAAATCCTCATTTAGTTGAAGAATTATACGATTTATATAAAAGTATAAACGAAAATAATTATATAGAGTATTTCCATGACGCACTTGACCATTTCGAGAGTCTGCTCACTCTTTTTGATTTGGGATTTATTGACTTAATAGACAGAAGCAACAGCGAAATACTTGTAAATCTTATAATAAAAAGAGCTATTACATATGCTACTTTAAAAGGATTTAAAAATAAAGACTTAAAAGCGATTAATGAAAAATTTCAAGAAAAATATTTAGCAAACTTCTCTATTTTTCAAAGCCTTCCGGACTTCTGGGGTCTTGGGCAGAGATTTCCAATTATGCCTCTTACAAAATTAAACATAACTCCTAATAGAAGCGCGACTATATGGGATATAACCTGTGATAGTGACGGTGAAATACCTTTTAGCAAAGACTATCCCATTTATCTTCATGATGTCGATTTAGATAAAGAAGATTATTATCTGGGATTTTTTCTAGTAGGCGCATATCAGGAAATTCTTGGAATGAAACATAATCTTTTCAGTTATACAAATGAAGCAATAGTTAATTTTGATGCTGAAGGAAATTATGAAATAGAATTTTTAGAACCCACCCAAAAAATAAGAGAAATTTTAATAGACCTAGACTACGATATAGACGAAATAGAAAGACTTCTAAAAAACAATATAGAAAATGCTATAAAAGACGAAGAAGAGAGAAAAGAAATTTTAGGAGAACTTTTTCTTCTCCTTAATGATATGGTTTACTTGAAAAACGATTGACTATTTCTCGGGGACTATTTCTTCTCTTCTTATTAAATTATCCACTTTCAAAATAGTAATAATTCTGCCATCGTCAAGCCTACCTACTCCTTCTATAATATCATCTTCATTTGAATAAGTATCAGGAGGAGGCAAAATATTTTTTTTAGGAATTCTAATAGCGGAAGTTAATCTATCTATAACAAAAGCTACGTCTTCACCTTTTATTTTCATAACAATAAATCTTGTATTTTCATCAATATCGGCAGCAGGTACTTTAAATTTCTTTCTTAAGTCTATTAAAGGAAGAACATTACCTCTTAAGTTAAATACTCCTAAAACATAATCCGGCACAAAAGGCACCCTTGTCCATTCTATAGGTTTTATAATTTCTTGAATAGATAGAATAGGAACGGCAAATTCCTCTTCTCCCACTACAAATCCTACCAGTTGAACGATTTCTTCCGTTTGTTTCTCCTGAGGTTCAGTTAATGCTTTTTGTTGTTGTTTTACAATATCACCAAGTCCCATTTTTTATCCTTATAAACCTAAATTTCTTCTAACTACGTTTTGTAAATACTCTTTTGTGTAAGGTTTTGTAATATATTCATTCATACCCACTTCAACACCCCTTACCCTATCGGCTTTTGTAGCCCTACTAGTTACGGCAATTAAAGGAAGTTTTCTGAATTTATTATATTTTCTAATTTCCTGAGCCAACGTATATCCGTCCATTCGAGGCATTTCAATATCTATAAGCATAGCGTCAACATCATTTTGTTTTAACATATTTAAAGCTTCAATACCATCTTTAGCTTCAATTATCTGAACTCCTAAAGGCTCAAGAGCTTGTCTCATAATTTTTCTGTCCATCGCACTGTCATCAACTATCATAACAACATAATCTTCAGGTTTTTCTTTTTTCTTTTTAGCTTCTTTCAAAGAATCAGTTACAAGTTTTTTATTATGAGTTTCTTTTGCAAGTTTCATCAGACTTGCAACATCTACTATGAGAGTTACACGACCGTCTCCTCTAATAGTCGCCCCGGCAATTCCTGGAAGACCTTTTAAAAATTCTCCCAAAGATTTAATAACTATCTCTTCCTGTCCTATAAATCTATCGACTATAAGTCCTATTTTAGTAGCTCCAAGACCTAAAATAACTACATAAAGATATTTCTCAGGCTCAAGTATTTTTTCTATTTCAAACACATCAGCCATATTAACCAAAGGAAGAACCTCGTCCCTTAATTTAAGTACGCTTTTACCTTCAATAGTATAAATATCTTCTTCTACAATTCTTACTGTTTCTATTACGTTTGATAAAGGAACTGCAAATAAATCTTCTTGAGAAGCCACTAAAAGAGCTTGAATAATAGCCAGCGTTAAAGGAATTTTCAATTTAAATGTCGTACCTTTTCCAGGAACCGAATCAACTTCGATAATACCGTTAAGTTTTTCGATATTGGTTTTAACAACGTCCATTCCCACACCGCGCCCGGATACGCTTGTAACCTTTTCGGCTGTTGAAAATCCTGGTTTGAAAATTAGCATAAACGCTTCTTTATCACTCATATTTTCAGCTTCTTGAGGAGTGATAATACCTTTTTCTATCGCTTTTTTCTTAATAGCCTCAGGGTCTATACCACGACCGTCATCTTTTATTTCGATAACTATCATATTTCCTTCATTATATGCCCTAAGCCAAATAGTCCCCTCTTCAGGTTTTCCTTTGGCTTTTCTCTCTTCAGGAGGCTCAATACCATGGTCTATTGCGTTTCTAATCATATGAACTAAAGGATCCCCTATCTCTTCAATAATAGATTTATCAAGCTCGGTATCTTCACCTTCGATAATTAATCTTACTTTTTTACCAAGTTCACGAGCTAAGTCTCTTACCAAACGAGGAAATTTATTAAATACTTTACCTATTGGAAGCATTCTTATTTTCATAACGGCTATTTGAAGGTCTGTCGTTACAATAGAAATACTAGAAACAACCTGATTAAGCTCTTCTAAGAATTTTTCACCTTCATATCGCTCTTCCACATCGTTATATATTTTTATTAGTCTATTTTTAGCAAGAACTAACTCCCCGATTAAATTCATCAATTGATCAAGTCTTTTAACATCAACCCTAATGGTTTGTTCTTTAGCACTGATTAACTGTTTTTTAACTTTTTGTTTTGCCTCTTCTTTTGATACAGGCTTTGTTTCAGCAGCTTTAGCCACTTCTTTTTTATCAGCCGGAGCAATTTCTTTTTTTTCTTCTTTCTCCTCTTCTTTTTTTTCTTCCGATTTTTCTTCTTTTTTCTCCTCTTTTGATTCTTCCTCTTCAGGCGGTGTATTTATGTCTTCCACCAATCTTTCAAGTACGGCGTCAAGTTCTTCCGGGGAAAGTTGGGAAACGTCTATATCGTCTATATTATCTACGGTAATTTCGTCAAGATTTAAATTACCTACCTTTTTGGATTCTTTTTTCTCTTCCTCTTTTTTTTCTTCTTCGGAAGAACCACCCGCCCCTTCGCCGTTAACGATAGCGTCAAGTTTTTTTACTATAGGTTCGATATCAACCTCAGGAGCTTCATCGTTTCCATTATCTCTTATATATTCTAAAATAGCTTTCATAGCATCAACGGACTCAAGAATTACGTCCATAATTTCCGGCGTTATTCTAAGCTCACCTTTTCTCGCCTTATCCAATACGGCTTCCATATGATGGGTAAGACGGGTAAGTTTATCGAAGTTTAAGAAACTTCCACTTCCTTTAATAGTATGAGCAACCCTGAATATTTTATTTACCAAATCCAAATCATCAGGATTATTTTCAAGCTCTATCAGGTCTTGGTCCATTTCTTCTATCATCTCAAATGCTTCAACTAAGAAGTCTTCCAATAATTCCATCATATCATCCATCGATTACCCTTTATTTTCGATTTCTTTTTCTTTTTTTTGATTTTTTAAAACTTCAACGATTTTCTCATAAAATTTTTCAGGATTAAATTTAACAAGATATCCTTCAGCTCCTACTTCCTTACCTCTTATATCACTAAATGCATCGGAAATTGAAGAACTAAATACAAGAGGAATATCTTTAAATCTTTTATCCTGATGAATTCTTGCAGCCATATGATATCCGTCCATTTTAGGCATTTCTATATCACTTAAAATAAGTTTTAATTTATCTTTTAAAGATTCCCCATAAACAGCATAAAGCTCTTCTAGTTTTTGAAGTCCCTCTTCTCCGTTTGTAGCTTCTATTACATCAAAGCCCATTTTTTCAAGAGCCTCTTTTTCTATTCTTCTAGCAGTCGGAGAATCATCTACAAGAAGAACTATTCCGCTGAATTTTTCAAGTTTGTCTTCGTCTATATCAAGATTACTTTCAAAGAATCCCATCTCTTCAACTATACTTTCCAGATCTAATATAAGCAATATTTCTCCATTTTCTATTCTTGTAATTCCTGTTATTTTACTTCTGTCGAGTTTACCTTGAGCGGCACTGAATGTTGCCGGTTCTATATCAGCCCAAGAAATTCTTCTTATCCTTTTTGCGTCATGAACTATAAAACCTATAAGGATATTATTAAACTCTGTTATTATCACTCTTTTTTTAATAGGAGCTTCATCTTCACTTGGGACTTCTATTCCCATCCATTTTGCCAAATCCACAACAGGAACAACAACTCCCCTTAAATCAAAAATCCCTTCTATATAATCTTCACTCCCGGGTAGCTCGGTAAGCTCGGGCATTTTAATAATTTCTCTGACCTTAGCAACATTAATTCCATAAATACCCTCATAAATACTACCGTCAGGTTCTTTTTTAAACAGTCTAAAATCAACAAGCTCAAGCTCATTTGAACCGACTTTTAAGTTTTTATCTTCTACCGCCATAAGCTTTTTCCTTTAAGTTGTTTTTTTCATAAACGTAAAATACCCGTTCACATTTAAACGCACCCAGATTTATATAAGTTTTATCTTTAACTTTATAGGTTACGTTTTGATGATAATGTCCTTCTATTATTATACTATAATTTATATCGGCAATTTTATTTTTTACTTTTCTTTTAAAAGAAAAAATTTTGCTACATTTTACCATTTTTTTTAACAATTTTTCAAAAAACCACCCATTAATAATATTAAAAGTTACAATATTTATTAATTTTAACAAAAAATTTCTTCTTATAAGATAAGAAAATCCTTTATAAAAGATATCTTTATCTGTTAAATCTCCATGAGTTAAAAAAATAGATTTTTTTTTATCTACAAAAGCATCTGCTACATTTACATTGAAAAATATTGAAGAGATATTAAAATCATGATTTCCCGGAGTATAATAAACTTCCGTTTTTTGAGACAGCGTATTTATAAGTTCAATTGCTTCAATATTATATTTTATTAAATAATCAAAAGGTAAAAGAAGATGAAAAATATCCCCTAGTAAAAACACCTGAGGAGGAGGAGATTCAATCCACGAATGTAAAAGAGCCAAAAAATCAACATCTCCTTTTTTATAATGAACATCAGCTATTAATACTGCTCCTTTTTTTAATTCTATATGCTCAATTCTCAACTCTCAATTCCTACGGAACATATGCAATTTTAGGAAGAGCCAAATCCTCATTAAATCCAAACATCAAATTGGCATTAGCAACCGCTTGAGAAGAAGCTCCTCTTAAAAGATTATCTATTACGCTATTTATAAAAAGCATATTTCCGTTTTTTGCAGCAAAAATATCGCAAAAATGAGTCCCCGCAACGTTTTTAATCTCCACCGGTTTATCACAGATTCTTATAAACTCTTCTTTTTCGTATGCTTTTTTTAAAATTTCAAGAGGTTCTATATCTTTTTTGAGCTTTGCGTAAACACTTATTTGCATGCCTCTGGTTATAGGCAAAAGCTGAGGAACGAACGTTACGTCAACTCCAGTTTTTTCTTTAATTTCTATGCTATGTCGATGCTTTATTGGATTATAAGCAAAAAAGTTTTCGTTATCTTTTACAAAATGAGTAGTGGCACTTAGTTTTTTCCCAGCTCCGCTAACTCCACTTTTAGCGTCAATAAATACGCCATCTTCTATATATTCCAAAAACGGATATAAAGCTAAAATACTCGCTGTCGGATAACATCCCGGATTTGCTACTAAAGAACTTTTTTTTATATATTCCCTAAAAATTTCAGGAAGACCGTATGCGCTGTTTTCAAGATTTACAGGGTCGATATGAGGACAATAATACTCTTCATAATTTTTTTGATGAAGCCTGTAATCGGCGGAAAAATCCACAATTTTTGTTTTACCGTAAAGTTCTTTCACTAAGCCCATAGCTGTTTTATGAGGCACGGCTAAAAATACTAAATCATGAGAAGCTATTTTTTCTATATCTGCTTTTTGAATTTCTTTTTCAAAAACACCTTTTAAAGCTGGATAAATATCTTCAATACTCTCCCCTCCCTCACTTCCAAATAAAGTAGTAATTTCAAAATGAGGATGATTTAAAAGAATCTTTATAAGCTCAAGCCCGGTATATCCGCTTGCCCCTACAATCGCTACATTAACTTTTTTCATTCTCAATTCTCCATTCTTAATTATTTCCCTGTGCTTCCGAATCCGCCGCTTCCTCGCTCGGTATCGCTTAACTCCCTAACTTCTTCAATTTCAGCCTGAATAACCGGTGATACAACGGCTTGGGCTATTCTTTCGCCACACTTTATCTCAAACGGTTCATCTCCAAGATTTATTAACAGAACTTTTATCTCTCCTCTATAATCACTGTCAATAGTACCTGGCGAATTTAAAACGGTAATTCCGTGTTTAAAGGCAAGACCGCTTCTTGGACGAATTTGTACTTCATAACCTTTCTCAATCTCAAAAGCAAGCCCCGTGCCTATAAGCTTTCTCTCACCGGGATTTAAAATCACATCCTCAATAGAGTGTAAATCAAATCCCGCAGCCTCTTTTGTCTGATAAGCGGGAATTACCGCTTCATTATTTAATTTCTTTATTTTTAAAATCATTTTAAGCCCTCACTTTTAACTTTTCACTATGAAAAGCAAATATCTTCAAAGCAAATTTTATCTATTTCATAAACTTTAGTTCCACCCGGCAAATTTACCTCAACTTCATCACCTACTTCTTTTCCTATAAGCGCCTTAGCAAGAGGAGAGTGATAGGAAATCAATCCTTTTTCGGGATTTGCTTCAGGAGCTCCCACAATTGTATATTTTACCTCTTCGTCCGTATCTACGTCAATAAGATATACGGTTGAACCGAATGATACTCTGTTATGAGCATGTTCTTTAGGGTCAACCACCACGGCTCTACTTAATATATCACTAAGTTCGGCTATTCTTCTTTCAATATGAGCCTGTTTTTCTTTTGCTGCATGATATTCGGCGTTTTCTTTTAAATCACCAAGCTCTCTTGCGGCGTCAATCTCTTTTGCGACTTCGGGTCTTGCTACCGTTTTTAAATATTCAAGTTCTTTACTAAGCTTTTCATAACCATATTTGGTCATTGGTTCTTTTTGCATAAAAATATCCTTTTTTTATTTTAATTATATCAACTTTTAAGTAATTTAACCATATTTTCGGCACTGCCAAATTTAAGAATATCCCTAAGTTTTTTAGATTTTTCCTGAAATTTTTTTATATCGTTTCTTTTCATATCCTCAATAAGATAACCTATATCAAACTTTTGAAGATACTCTTTATGGAACTCTCCAAGTCCCTCTTTTTCAAAAATAATATTCGCAAGACCTACATATTTCAAATTAACAACAGCTCTTGCAATTAAATACTCTAGTCTCCTAGCTTTATACATCAACACAAAAGGCGTTCCGATTATCGCAGCTTCAAGAGTAGCTGTTCCACTACAAATATAGGCAAAATCGCTTTTTAAAAGAGCTTTTCTCGCATCAAAAACTATTTTAAAACCACTTACATCTCCATATATTTCATTTATTTTATTTTTATATATATCCGGCACTACAAGAAAAGCTTTTTTATCTATTTTTTCTCTCAGTTCCCTAAATATCGGCATAAGAGACTTTATTTCACTTTTCCTGCTACCGGGCAAAAAAGCAACATTTCCATACTCTTTATCGTCTCTAAATTCTTTTATCTCATCCAAAAGAGGGTTTCCAACATATATTCCGTCTTTCCATATTTCACGCTCAAAAGGAAAAATGTACGCTTTTTTATCAATATAGGCATTTACCTCTTTTATTCTTCCTTTTTTCCATGCCCATACTTTTGGCAAAATATAGTAAATTATCTCTTTTTGTGGGTGCTTCTCTTTTATCTTTTTTGCAAGTCTGAGATTAAAAGAAGGAGCGTCTATTAAAAGAACTTTATCCGCCTCTCCCGCCATCTCGCTTAGTTTTTCAATCATTTCTTTGGCAAGTTTTATTTTGGGAATAACATCCAAAAATCCCATTACGTTAAATTCGTTTGCGCTGATAACAGGTTTTCCAAAACGCTCGTCAAAAATACCGCTTATTTGAAAATTACTTCTTTTTAATATTTCCCCAAGATGAACATTAGCACTCGGTTCAAGGGCATTTACAAGGATTTTACTCAAAATCTACCTTTGTTTGATGAATCACTTTTTTCTTTTCTTTATCCTGAGCTTTTACCTTACACTTTTTTTTCTCTTCTCTTACGCCATCTACCAGCTTACTTCCAAAAATTCTTGGCATACACATATCAAACCTCCCTGAATTCCAGAGTATCTACATAAAATATTTTACCTTGAGCTTTTTTACCCGTCAATTTCTCAACAACTTCCATATAATGTCTAACTTGTTTGACATATGCTCTTTCATCTTTCGGTTTTGTCGTTTTATAATCTATAATTAAATAATTTTCTTCTATAAATAAATCCATTCTCCCGACCTTTTTATTATAAATAAAAGGTATCTCTTTTTTTCCTTTCGGAAGAATTTTTTTCGCTTTTTGATACATTTCTTTCACTTCATCAACATTACAAAAATCCCCGTAATGATTTCTAACAGCTTCTATATCGTCGCATTCAAATACATAGTGAATGGCGTTTCCAAGAAAAATCGCTTCATAATCGTTTGGCTTGTATTCCTCTTCTTCTATTAAATTTTCCTGCTTTCCTATATTTATTATTTTAATTTTAACGGGTTTTG
>JBDONV010000230.1:0-3996 GCA_039831165.1 Nautiliaceae bacterium
CAAAAGCGAAATACAAACCCAAATTTGCATGGAAAGTATTTATAACTTTGCTTTTAATAATTTTGATTTTTACAATTATAGTAAATATCTTTTCTTATCAGATAACTTCAATTTTGGCGTATGGATTTACAAAAGAAGCAAAAAAACTGGCAGCCCCTCTTGTAGCTTTAAATTTTTGGTATCTTGATTTAATATTCGCAGTTACATTTTTAGCATCTCTTCTTCAATACAAAAACCATTTTGCAACAACCGCTTTTTCAACCGCACTTTTAAACATCTCTTTAATAGCGGCTCTTTTAATATCCAAAGACCTGCCAAAAGACCAAATTATATTTTATTTAAGCGTAGGAGTTGTTGTAGGGGGAATAGCTCAGCTTTTAGCCCATATTATGGCGGCTTACAGATATAAAATCCTTAAACTTCTCTACATAGGAGCAAAAAGCCGCAAAAAAGTTGATTTAAGAGACTTTAATAAAAATTTTCTTCCTTCGATTTTAGGAAATTCCACAGCCCATATTTCCGCTTTTTTGGATACCTGGCTTGCGAGTTTTTTAACGGCTGGAAGTATTAGTTATCTTTATTACGCAAACAGACTTTTTCAGCTACCTTTTGCCCTGTTCGCCATCGCCACTTCAACGGTGCTTTTTCCGAAGATAACGAAATATCTAAATTCCAATCAAAAAGAAAAAGCATTAGAAATTATGAAAAAAATATTCTGGATACTTTTTTACGCTCTTATTTTGGCATTTATCGTAGCCGTAATATCCAGCAAAGAAATAGTGGCTCTTTTATTTCAAAGAGGGGCTTTTTTGGAAAAAGATACTAAAATAACCGCCGTCGTTCTTATTATGTATATGATTGGACTTATACCGTTTGGTTTGAATAAACTCTTTTCAAGTTATCTTTACGCAACCCACAGACATCTAAAAGCCGCTAAATTCGCTTCTATTTCTTTATTCGTAAACATTTTGTTTTCACTTATTCTTATATTTCCTATGAAAGTTTACGGATTAGCCCTTGCCAGCAGTATAGGAGGATGGATTCTTTTTCTTCTTACGTTAAAAGAGTTTGGATATAAAGAGTTTATAAAATTTTTTGATAAGAGATATATTTTGGGTATGATTTTAGTTATATTTATTAGTATAATTATAGCAATAGCTTTTAAAGAAACAATCCATTTTATAAAAGGAACGGCATGATAATTTACGATTCCCACAAAAGAGAAAAAGTAAAATTTGAACCTATAAAAAAAGATGAAGTAAGAATTTACGTATGCGGTCCTACGGTATATGACGATGCTCATTTAGGACATGCAAGAAGTTCAATTAGTTTTGATTTATTAAGAAGAACACTTGATGCACTTGGATATAAAGTAACTTTTGTCAAAAATTTCACGGATATCGATGATAAAATTATCAATAAAATGAATAAAACAGGCAAAAGCTTAAAAGAAATTACAGAATACTACATTGATTCTTATTTAAGGGATATGGAAGCCTTAAACGTAAAAAGAGCGGATATTGAACCTAAAGCCACAGAATCTCTTGAAGCGATGTTTGATTTAATAAACAAACTTTTAGAAAAAGGATATGCTTATAAACTCCCAAACGGAGATATCTATTTTGATACTGCTAAAGATGATGAGTACTGCCATCTCTCAAACAAATGTCAGGAAGATGAGGTAGTACACCGAGTAGATACGGAAGGTAAAAAAAATCCCGCTGATTTTGCTTTATGGAAAGCATGCAAGGGAAAAGACGATGTATGTTTTGATTCTCCTTTTGGACCTGGAAGACCGGGATGGCATATAGAATGCAGCGCTATGATTAAAAAACATATCGCATATGACGGAGAATATGAAATAGACATCCATGGAGGCGGGGCCGACCTTTTCTTTCCTCATCATGAAAACGAAGAAGCCCAAAGCCACTGCGCATACGGAGGACATCTTGCTAAATACTGGATGCATAACGGTTTTGTTCAAATTAACGGCGAAAAAATGAGCAAATCTCTTGGTAACAGCTTTTTTATAAAAGACGCCTTAAAATATTATTCGGGCGAAGTGTTGAGATTTTATCTTATGAGCACTCACTATAGAGCTCCTCTTAATTTCAGTGAGGAAGATTTAATTGCAAGTAAAAAAAGACTTGATAAACTATACCGACTTAAAAAAAGAGTATACGGTATTACAAAAAAACAAAAGGATACCGGGTTTGAAGAGAAACTTCTCGAAGCTATGAAAGACGACCTAAACATCTCAAAAGCTCTTGCAGTTGTTGATGAATTTGTAAAAGAGGCTAACGAAGCGCTTGATAAAAACCCGAAAGATAAAGTATTAAAACAAAAAATTATAAGTAATATCGAATTTATCGATAAACTTTTAGGAGTTGGCGGAAGCGACGCATATGAATATTTTCAGGCGGGAATAGATGAAGAAACAAAAGCAAAAATTAATAACCTTATAAAAAAAAGAGCCCAGGCTAAAAAAGAAAAAAATTTCGCTCTAGCCGATAAAATAAGAGAAGAATTAAAAGAGATGGGAATTCAAATTCAGGATACTCCAAACGGCACCGTTTGGGAAAAGGTGTGAGTATGGGAGTTTTTGAAACTGTTAAACCTTTAATTTATAAAACCGACCCGGAATTTGCCCACAATGCGGTTGAATTTATATTCAAAACGGCCAGAAGATGCCCTATTTTTTTTAACTGGATGATAGAAAAAAACTTTATAGACAACCCTATTTTAAACCAAAAAATATGGGGTTTGGAATTTAAAAATCCTATAGGTGTAGCCGCCGGTTTTGATAAAAATGCTACTATGATAGCCGCATGGCCCGCTCTTGGTTTTGGATGGGGGGAAATAGGAGCAGTAACCCCAAAACCACAGCCCGGAAACCCTAAACCAAGAGCATGGAGACATGTAAAATACGAAGCCGTTCAAAACGCTTACGGATTCAACAACGAAGGAGTCGAAGTCATAAAAAAAAGACTTCAAAAAATTTATCCTTTTATACTTCCTATAGGAGCAAATATAGGAAAAAACAAAACAACTCCTGAGGAAAAAGCTATTGAGGACTACAAAATACTCGTAAAAGAGCTAAAAGACGTCGTAGATTTTTTTGTAGTAAACATCTCTTCTCCAAATACACCAGGTCTTAGGGATTTACTTAACGCTTCTTTTATTTCTACACTGTTTGGAGAACTGAAAAAAATAACTCAAAAACCTGTTTTAATTAAATTCTCTCCGGATATGGAAAATAAAGATATTATAAATCTAGCCAATTTAAGCGTACTTTACGGATGCGACGGAATAATAGTTACAAACACTACCGTAAATTACGACCTAGTAAATTCACCCGTAAAAAAAGGAGGTATTTCAGGAAAACCACTTGCAAAAAGAAGTTATGAAGTACTTAGAATAGTCGCTTCTGAAATTTTTGGAAAAGTGCCTATTATAAGCGTAGGAGGAATAGATTCAGCCGAGGAGGCGTACAAAAGAATAAAAGCCGGAGCAAGCCTTCTTCAAATTTACACGGCTATTATTTATAAAGGTCCGGGAATTGTAAGAGAAATTAATAAAGGACTTATCGAACTTCTAAAAAAAGACGGGTTTAACCATATAAGCGAAGCGGTAGGAGTGGATATTCCAAAAAAACTAGAAAATAAAAATTAACATTTAAAGGAAATAAATGCTTCATAAATTTTATAAAGCTAAATTAAAAAACGATTTAGAAGTAATAGCTATTCCTATGAACAGAGGAAGCAACGTAATTACAAGCAATATTTTTTATAAAGTAGGAAGTAGAAATGAAATATTAGGCAAAACGGGTATAGCCCATATGCTTGAACATATGAATTTTAAATCCACAAAAAATTTAAAAGAGGGAGAATTTGATAAAATAGTAAAAAGTTTAGGAGGGGTTGACAACGCTTCTACAGGATTTGACTACACACACTATTTTATTAAAACATCATCCGAATATCTCTCAAAAACATT
>JBDONV010000124.1:0-3991 GCA_039831165.1 Nautiliaceae bacterium
AATATCAAGCATACCGGCTTGAGTTAAACTGATACCTAATTTTTGAATAAGTAAAGGTAAAATGGGTGCAAGAAGGGCTGAGAAAATATCGTGTGCGAAATGTGCGAATGAAATTAAGTAAACTTTTGAGCGGTTCATTTAAGAAGTTTTTCGTTCATTTTAATATATTCAGGTTTTGTTTCAACACATTGCATTGCAGGAGAAGTTTTCGGGTCGTCTCTGAATATTACGACACAGTGCATTCTAGGATATCCTTGTGTATCGAATTCATA
Organism: Nautiliaceae bacterium; assembly: GCA_039831165.1. Lineage (GTDB taxonomy): Bacteria > Campylobacterota > Campylobacteria > Campylobacterales > Nautiliaceae > Caminibacter. The sequence continues at coordinate 273 of JBDONV010000124.1, forward strand.
TACCCTTGGATTAATTCCACTGGTTTCTATTGTGTAGGCTAACGTATTTACTGTTTTTTTAAAAACTCCCATGATGGAGTTCCAGTTAAAAGCAAATGAAAAGCTTGCAAAAGTTATGGTAAAAATTATTTTTTTCATGGTATTCCTTTTTGATATAATTATATATAAAAAAGGCAAAAATGGATATCAATAAACTTCTAAATTCCAAAAAACTTCTAACGGAAATCTATTTTGAGCTTCAGAAATATTACGATAATTTATATCCCAACGCCGTAGTTTTAATGGAAGTGGGAACTTTTTTTGAAACATATGAAGCCGAAGGGATTGGGAAAGCCAGAGAAATAGCAAACGTTTTAAATATACAGTTAACTAAAAAAAACAAATCTATTCCCGAAATAAACGTTAAAAACCCTCTTATGGCCGGATTTCCAAATCATGCTCTTGACAGATATCTTGAAAGACTTATAGAAGAAAATAAATATACTATCATTCTTATTAAACAAAAAGGCACTCCTCCAAATGTTAAAAGATATCTAGCTGAAATAATATCACCGGGAGTTAATATAGAATATTCAAAAGATACTGAAAATTATGTAACTTCAATTATTATAGAAAAGTATTCAGCATATCATATTGGATTTGCGAATGTAGATTTGAATACGGGAAAAAGTTACATTTATGAAAATTATTCAACAAAAGACGACCCGACTTTTGCTTTGGATGAGCTTTTTAGACTGTTACAGACTTATAAAAGCTATGAGATAATTTTAACGTTAAAAAACGTTGATTGTGATGAAATTGTTAATTATCTGGAACTTGACGGTAAAAATATAATTATCAATAAAACAAGAATGAAAATAGATTATCAAAACGAGCTTTTTAGAAGAGTTTATAATATTCAAAGTCTTTTAAGTCCGATTGAAGTTATGAATCTTGAAAAATATCCTCTAACGACAGAAGCCCTTGGAATTTTGATTGAATTTGTAATCGCCCATAATAAGGAGCTTTTAAATAAAATTCAGCCTCCTGTTCTCATTCAGGACGAAAAGTTTGTATATCTTGGAAATAATCCCATAAAGCAGCTTGAAATTAATAAAGTTTTAAAGCTTATTGATAAAACGAAAACCCCTATGGGAAGACGCCTTATAAAAGAAAGACTATATAATCCTATCCATGATGAGGATGAGCTTGAGAGAAGATATAAAGCTGTTGAATTTATGCTAAAAAGATATAAAGATTTTGAGGGTTTTTTAAGAGATATTTATGACGTGGAAAAAATAAACAGAAAAATAAAAATAAAAAAACTTCATCCTTTTGAGCTTGGATTTTTACTGAGTTCATTAAAAGCAGGAAGCGAAATTTATACGAAACTCAGAAAAAAATCGACAAAACTTGATAATTTTGCGGAATATCTGGAAAATAATTTTGATTTTGAAAAAATCAACGTAAAGTTTGAAGATATTAAAGAATCGTTTTTTAAAGAGGGAGTGGATAGAGAGCTTGATGAGCTTATAAAAGAAAAAGATTATTATTTAAATGAACTGAAGAGAATAAAAGAAAAAATCGAATCGTTAGGAGATGTAAAAGCTGAAATAGGAGTGCTTGATAAAGAAGGGCATTATCTTTCTCTTACAAAAACCAGATTTAATTTAATAAAAGATAAATTTTTAGAGACTTTTTTGGAAATTGACGGGAAAAATGTATTTTTTAAAGATTTTAAGGTAAAAATACTTACCAATAGCGTAAAAATAACAGGAGATATTATTGATTACCTCAGCGAAAAGATTTTAGCTTTAGATTCTAAAATTATAAATCTGACTTCCAAACTTTATTTAAAAAAACTTGAAGAAATGGAAAAAAAATTTGATTTTCTAGATGAGTTTGCCGCTGAAATGGCAAAAATAGATGTAGCTATTTCAAGTGCCAAAGTAGCAAAAGAGAGAAATTATTTCAGGCCTAAAATATCAGATAAGAAACCTGTCTTTAAAGAACTTAGACATCCTTTAATAGAAATAAACCAGGAAAACGGGATTTACGTTCCTAATGACGTGGATTTTAACGAATATACGGGAATGCTTTTATACGGAATAAATAGCTCCGGTAAAAGCTCTCTTATGAAAAGTGTAGGAATTGCCGTATTCTTAGCTCAAAGCGGTTTTTTTGTCCCGGCTTATATGGAATATAAACCATATAAAGCTATTTTTACAAGAATTGAAGCAAAAGATAATTTAAGTAAAGGTCTCTCAACATTTGCCGTTGAAATGCTTGAACTTAAAAATATATTCAACAGAGCCGATAAAGATTCGTTGGTTTTAGGCGATGAAATAGCTCACGGGACGGAGACTCTTTCGGCTCTTAGCATTGTGGCAAGCGCTGTTGTAAAACTGGCGAAAAAAGATATTAATTTCGTATTTGCCACACATCTTCATCAACTTATGGATTTAGAAGAGATAAAAGAGCTCAAAAACGTTGTTGCAAAGCATCTTGAAGTATGGTTTGACGGAGAAAAACTTATTTATGACAGAAAACTTAAAGACGGCAGCGGGAGCAGCGTGTATGGACTTGAATTTGCCAAATCTATTTATATGGATGAGGAGTTTTTAAAAACGGCGGAAAATATCAGAAAGAAACTAAGTAAAGAATACAGTGAGCTAGAACTGCTTATTAAGAAAAAGCGTTCACGCTACAATAAAAAACTGTATGTTACCACCTGTGCCATATGCGGAAAAACGGTCGAGGACGTACATCATATTGTGGAAAAGGAAAAAGCAAAAGAAGGATTTGTGGGACATATGGATATTCATCACAAATATAATCTTATACCTTTATGTAAAAAGCACCATAAAATGGTTCATGAAGGAAAAATAAGAATCTTAGGGTTTGTAACTACAAGCAAAGGGATAGAACTTCATTGGGAGGAGGTTGACTGATTTATGTTTTTTTTGATATAGTTTTACTTACCAGTAAGTAAGGAAAAAAATGACTACAAAAGAAGAAATTTTAAAAGAAGCATTAAAGCTTTTTGCAAAGAAAGGCTATGCAAGAACCTCACTCGAGGAAATAGCAAACAATGTAGGAATTACAAAACCAGCGATTTATTATTATTTTAAAAATAAAAAACATTTATACAATGAAATTTTTATCGAATATTTTGCAAAACTCAAATGTGAATACAAAGGCTCTCTTGAAGAAGACTTGAAAGTATATATTAATAAAATAGCTGATATGTTTTTAACAAACAAAGATTTGGCTAGGCTTTTTTCCAGAGAACTGGTATGTCAGGGTAATAATTTAGAAGAAAGAACGATAAAAGAGATTTCAAAAACAATAAAACACCTTACCAAAATTTTACAAAATACCGATATAAATCCGTTTTTTATTCAGACGCTCATAATGTCTTCTTTTACAAATTATTTAAATACACTATCTTTAAGGGAAAAAGTAAGCGGTTTGGTAAACTCGCCGAAACTGATTAAAGATTTTGACATAAAAGAAGAAATTTACAAAACCGTAATTTTGTATATAAAGGCACACAAATGAAAAAAACAATCCTTTTAGGCGCTGTTATTTTAACGTTAAACGCTGGGGAAATAACAAAACTTTTTAACGCAATAGAAAAAATCCCCCAGACAAAACTCGATAAAGTTCTAGTTAAAGAAGTAAAAGCAAACAAATCTCAAATCGAATATTCCCTTTATCCTAAAATATCGCTTTTTGCC
>JBDONV010000129.1:0-3968 GCA_039831165.1 Nautiliaceae bacterium
TCAAACGTTTCAATATCCACTTTTTTATTAACTTCTCTTAACATATCCTGAGTTAAATCAAGAGGGAAACCGTACGTATCATAAAGCTTAAAAGCAACTTCTCCGCTAAACGTATCACCTGTTGTTTTCGCAAGCTCTTCTTTAAACAGGGCCATTCCTTTATCTATCGTTTCGAAAAATCTCTCTTCTTCAAGTTTTATAGCATCTTTTATCGCTTCTTGTTTCTCTTTTAGCTGAGGATAGACACCACCCATCTGATTTACCAACGTATCTACGATTTTATACATAAAAGGCTCTCTTTGTCCTAAAAGATATCCGTGTCTAACTCCACGTCTGAGAATTCTTCTAAGAACGTATCCCCTGCCTTCTCTATCAAATCTTACACCTTCACTGAGTAAGAAACTGACAGCCCTTATATGGTCGGCAATTACCCTGTGAGATGCTCCTCTTTTGTCTTTATGATACTCTTTTCCTGTAATTTCTACTATTTTCTCAAGAAGAGGCCTGAAAATAGAAGTATCGTAGTTACTCTCAACCCCTTCAACCACGGCCGTAATTCTCTCTAAGCCCATACCAGTATCGATGCTTGGTTTTGGAAGAGGTGTTAAATTTCCTTTTTCATCACGATTATATTGCATAAATACAAGATTCCAAATTTCTAAAAACCTGTCCCCTTCTCCTCCTAAATAATCTTCCGGGCCGTTAAATTTATCCTCACCCTGGTCGTAATGAATCTCGCTGCAAGGCCCGCAAGGTCCCGTATCTCCCATTTGCCAGAAGTTGTCTTTATCGCCCATTTTTACTATTCTGTTTTTTGGAACGTACTTCTCCCATATTTTACCCGCTTCATCATCGCTTTCGTGAATCGTAATCCACAGTCTGTCTTTATCAAGTTTAAGTACTTCCGTTACAAATTCCCAAGCATATGCAATAGCCTCTTCTTTAAAATAATCCCCGAAACTAAAGTTTCCAAGCATTTCAAACAGAGTATGGTGTCGGTTTGTATATCCTACGTTTTCAAGGTCGTTATGTTTACCTCCAGCTCTCATACAAAGCTGGCTTGATGTGGCTCTTGGAGGTGTGGGAGCCGGTTTTTCACCGGTAAAAATCGGCTTAAAAGGCACCATCCCGGCATTAGTGAATAACAGCGTCGGGTCATCGGGTACCAAAGGAGCCGAAGGATATACCTTATGTCCTTTTTTTTCAAAAAAATCCAAAAATTTTTTTCTTATATCCATAAAAGGCCTTTTTTGATAAAATTTTAACTAAATATCCCAAAAAGGTAAATATTGTATAAAAAAGAGCTGGAAATACTTGCCAAAAAAGAACGTTTAAGAGAAAAAAATATTTACGAAAAAATAATCGACCTTGCAAGCAACGACTATTTAGGTTTAGCCGAAGATGAGGAAATTCTTGATAAAACATATTTCTATGCCAAAAAACTGCGTCTTCACGGCTCAAAAGCCTCTCTTTTGGTTAACGGATACAATAAAGCTCACCAACTTTTAGAAAATAAACTAAAAAGACTAAATAACTTCGAAGACGCCCTGATACTCGGAAGCGGATTTTTGGCAAATATGGCTTTGTTTGAACTTGGAAGAAAAGGGGATTTGTTTTTAGTAGACAAAGAGTATCACGCCAGCGGAATAGTGGGAAGTAAACTTACACAGGCGGAAGTGAGATTTTTTAACCATAACGATATTAGCGACTTAAAACAAAAAAGCAAAGATTATAAAAATTTCAACAGGGTTTTTGTGGTAACGGAAGGCATTTTTTCAATGCTTGGAGATAAAGTAAAAAAAGAGATAACTTCTTACGCTCAAGAAATAGGTCATTTAATAATAGACGAAGCTCACAGCGTAGGGGTATGCGGCAAAAATTTAATGGGAATTACCGATGAATACGAATTAGACCCAAAAAAAACGATAAAAATGGGAACACTCGGAAAAGCCTTAGGAAGCTATGGAGCTTATATTCTGGCAAACAGTGAAATTATAAATTTTTTAATAAACAGGGCAAAAAGCGTCATTTATACTACCGCTCTAAGTCCCCTAGACACCCTAAGCGCCTTTTACGCCCTTGAAAAAATAGAAAAAAACTTAAATATCTTTAAAAAGAAAATAAACGGGAGAAAATCCGCTTTTAACACCCCTTCTTTAATAAAAACGATACCTGAAAGCTCAAATAAAATCCTTATGAAAAAAAAAGAAGAACTTCAAAAAAGAAATATTCTGGTAGGAGCGATAAGACCTCCTACCGTAAAAACCCCTATTTTCAGGGTTATTTTAAGAACAAATATAGATATTGAGATTATTAAAAACACGGTAAAGTTTTTAAATGATTAAAAAAATTTTCTCAATTTTCCTTGCTTTTATTTTGTTAGTACTTACAGCCGGATTTGTTTATTTTATATATCTGTATAACTCCACAAGATTTGCAACAGAAAAAATAATTTATTACAATCCTCCCCTTTCTACTCTTTTTTTCGACAAAAACGACAATCTCCTTGACGTAAAATATTCAAAAGAAAACAGAATATATGTTAAATACAAAGATATTCCCCCAAGAATAATAGAAACCCTTATAGCAACCGAAGATACTTCCTTTTTTGAACATTCGGGAATTAATTTCAACGCTATACTAAGAGCCTTGATAAAAGATATAAAAGCAGGTAAAAAAGTGGAAGGTGCATCAACTATTACACAGCAGCTGATAAGAAACATTTATCTAAACAGAAAAAAAACCATAGAACGTAAACTTAAAGAAATTATAATAGCTATGAAAGTGGAACATTTCCTATCAAAAGAGGAAATCTTGGAAAGATATTTAAACCAGGTTTATTTAGGACACGGATATTACGGCATAAGAACGGCCTCTTTAGGATATTTCCATAAGGATTTAAACGAACTTAGCCTAAAAGAAACCGCAATGCTCATAGCCCTTCCAAAAGGGCCTAGTCTTTACGACCCTACAAAAAATTATAACCTGAATATAAAAAGGGCCAATTCCATTTTAAAAAGAATGTACTCTTTAGGGTGGATAAGCGAAAATGAATTTAAACAAGCACTAATAGAAAATCCCAAAGTATATAAATTTATGATAAAACCAAAAGCCCCTTATGCCGTAGATGCGGCAATAAAAAAACTAAAAAAAGAGTTTCCCGACCTTTTTTACAGAGGCTATTACATCTATCTGACAATAGACCTGCCTACCCAACAAATAGCCCAAAAGGCCATAAAATGGAATTATAAAAGACTTCTTGAAATGAATTCAAAACTAAACCCGGAAAAACTAAACGGAGCTTTAATTACCATTAATCAACAAACAGGAGATATTCTCGCACTTGTAGGAGGAGTGGATTATAAAAAAAGCAAATTTAACAGAGCCATACAATCAAAAAGAAGTATAGGAAGCGCCGTCAAACCGTTTATCTACCAAATAGCCCTTAATATAGGTTATAATCCGGCAACCCTTATCCCAGACCTCAGCAGAACGTTTAAAATCCCGGGCAACACTCCTCAGGAACAGAGTTTTTGGAAACCTAAAAACTACGAAAGAAACACTTTAGGGCTGATAACTTTAAGAGAAGCACTTGTACATTCACGAAACCTGGCTACGATAAATCTCGTACTATCCATTGGACTCGATAAAATAATTACAGAACTTTATAATTTCGGATTTGAAAAAATACCACAAAACCTTTCAATCGCACTTGGAAGCATAGGAGAGAGTATCTGGAACATAAGCGAACTTTATACGATATTCAGCAATTATGGAATTAAATCCCATGTTAAAATAATTAGAAAAATAACGGTGCCTAAAGAAAACATTACAATAAATATCGAAAACAAACACGAATACATACAACCAGATTATCAGGCTTATCTGATGATTGACATATTAAAAGACGTAGTTAAAAGGGGCACGGGTAAAAACGCAAAAGTGGAAAGAATAGAAATAGCCGGTAA
>JBDONV010000183.1:0-3967 GCA_039831165.1 Nautiliaceae bacterium
CAAAAAAATATATAGAAGAAATTGCAAAAGCCAGGACATTTGGTTTTTTAAAAGAGGTACAGTATTTAAGAAGTATAGGTCTGGCTCTTGGAGGCAGTCTGGAAAATGCAATTGTACTTGATGATAAAGGAATATTAAACGATTCTTTAAGATTTCCAGACGAGTTTGTAAGGCATAAGATACTTGACGCTATTGGGGATATGAGCCTTCTTGGAGCTAATTTTATAGGCTCTTATGAAGCGTTTGCGAGCGGTCATCATTTAAATCATCTTTTGACTAAAAAACTTGCTGAGGAAAACGCTTATGAAATAGTTTCGTTTGAAAGAGACAAGGAGATGTGTATTGCTCAGGCCTTTAGTTGATATAGTTGTTATTCCTATTTCCAAACCTATGCTAATAGGAATTTATAAAGATAATAAGTTAATAAAAACAATAAAAAAAGAAGGGTTGACAAGCGATATTTTACCAGAAATTTTTGACGGACTTTTAAGAGATTATAAAATTAAAAGAATTATTTACGCCAAAGGACCAGGCAGTTTTATGTCTATAAAGCTTGCATATGTTTTTTTTAAAACTCTTGAAATAACCAAAAATATAGAGTTTCTGGCGGCTGACGGATTTTATTTTAATAAAAACACTCCTATAAAAGCTGTAGGTAATTCTTTTTTTGTAAAAAAAGACGATATAATTTCAATAGAAAAAAACCTAAAAGAGGGAGAATTTTTTTTGCCTGAAAAAATAGATATTTCAGATTTCAGTAAAGATACCTCACCTCTTTATGTTTTAAAAGCAGTGTAGAAGGATATAAATGGTTATTACGGTTCCGGCGACGAGTGCAAATTTAGGTCCAGGTTTTGATACGCTTGGTCTTGCTTTAAATCTTCGTAACGAAATTGAAATCAAACCTTCTCAATATACTTCGATAGAAATATACGGAGAAAATGCCGATTATCTTAAAAGTCTTAAAAGAAATTATTTTGTGGATATTTTTAACGAAATTTATAAAAGCTTGACAGGTAAAGAAGACAGTTTCAGTTTTAAGTTTAATAATAAAATTCCTCTCTCCCGTGGGCTTGGTAGCTCTTCTGCTGTGATAGTGGCGGCTATTACGGCAGCTTATGAAATGGCTCAGGTGCCTTATAAAAAAGACAAAATAATAAATATGGCTTTAAATTACGAGACTCATCCTGATAATATAACACCGGCTACTCTTGGAGGATTTTGTGTCGCAAAAGTGAAAAAAAATAGAGTATTTTTTCTTAAAAAGTTTATTCCCACAAATTTAAGAGCTGTTGTTGTTATTCCAAATAAACCGGTTTCAACTGCTAAAAGCAGAAACACTTTAAAATCTCATTATCCTTTAAAAGATATTGTAACCAATATGTCTTCTACCGCTATGATAACAGCTGCTTTTTTTAGTGAAAAATTTGATATTTTAAAATATGTAGTTGAAGATAAAATACATCAAGAAAACAGAATGAAAAATATGCCCGAACTTTTCAGGGTTAGGGAAATCGCTTTAAGAGAAGGTGCTTTAATGTCTACTTTAAGCGGGAGTGGTTCTACATTTTTTAATCTTGCCTATAAAGATGACGCATATAATATTTACAGTGCCCTTAAAGATAATTTTAAGGATTTTAATGTTAGAATACTTTATTTTGATAATATCGGAGTAAAGGTATATAATTAATGTAAAATGGAAAACGGAAAAAAAAGAACGCCTATAAGAATGTGTGTAGTTTGTAGAAAAAGATTTCCTCAAAAGAATTTATACAGACTGCAATGTAAAAATTTTAATCTTATTCCTTTTGAGGGAAAAGGTCGTAGTTTTTACATATGTGATGAATGTAAAAATTCAAAAAAAGTTTTTTCTATTGTAGCTTATTTGTGTAAAATTTCAAAAGAGAAAGCAAAAGAGGAAATAAAAAATTTTCCGTTTTTCAATTTACATTAAATAAAAGGAGTTTACTTGAAATTAAAAATTTCAGAAGTCGCAAGAGAATTGGGGTTAAAATCAAAAGAAGTAGTAGAAATAGCCAAAGAACTCGGTATAAAAGCAAGTATCAGAGGAGGTATTGAGCCTTTAGACGCCGCAAAAATAGAAGAATTTTTAAAAAATAAAGATTCAAAACCGGCAGAAGAGAAAAAGCCGGTTAAGAAAAAAGAAGAAAAAACTGAAGAAAAGCCTAAAAGAAAAAGAAGGGCTGCGTTTGACAAACTGGTAAAAGAGACCCAAAAAGGTTTTAAAATAGTTCAAAGAAAACCGGAAGAGAAAAAAGAAGAGCCTAAAAAGGAAGAAAAAAAACAAGAAGAAAAACAGCCTCCAAAAGAAAAAAAAGAGACTAAAAAGCCTGTTAAGAAGCCGGCAGTTAAAAAACATGTAGAGGAAAAAGAGTTAAAAATAAATGTTGATTTGGCCGAGATGGATGTTATAGAGGAAAACCAAGTAGAACTTCTTGATTTATATTTTAACGACATCTCTTTAAAAGACGAAGAGTCATTGGAAGAAAAAGCTAAAACCAAAACTCAGATAGAAAATAAAAAAGAAGCAAAAAAACAACAGGTTAAAAGAAGAAAACCGGTTGAAAGTGGAATTACTAAAGAGGGTGCTAAGAAAAAGAAAAAGAAAAAGAAAAAAGAAGCCGCCGCACAGATTATAAAAATACCTAAAGAAGTGAGAGTTTACGAATTTGCGGAAGCTATTAACAAACCTTTGGAAGAAGTAATAGAAACGTTAAGAGAGCTTGGAGAAGAGAAAGACAAAAACGACTTTTTAGGAGAAGAGTATATAGAAACACTTGCCGAGGAATTTGGTGTTGATGTTGAAATTTACGATCCTCTTGCGGAATTTGATTATGTGAAAAAATATGACGAAAAATGTCCTGAGGAAGAATACGATACGCCTCGTCCTCCTATTGTAACGATTATGGGACATGTAGACCATGGGAAAACTTCTTTGCTTGATAGAATTAGAAACAGTAGAATTGCGGCAAAAGAAGCGGGGGGAATTACTCAGCATATCGGTGCTTATATGGTTGAAAAAGACGGCCAAAAAATTACATTTATAGATACTCCAGGACATGAAGCGTTTACAGAAATGAGAGCAAGAGGCGCTCAAGTTACTGATATAGCGATTATCGTAGTGGCGGCTGATGATGGTGTTATGCCCCAAACAAGAGAGGCTATTGCGCACGCTCAGGCTGCAGGAGTGCCTTTTATTATCGCCGTAAATAAAATAGATAAACCGGACGCAAATCCGGATTTAGTAAAATCTCAACTTGCAGAAATGGGTATTATGCCGGTAGAATGGGGAGGAGAATACGAATTTGTTCATGTATCAGCAAAAACCGGAGAGGGGATAGATGATTTGCTTGAGACTATTTTACTTCAAGCGGAAATGATGGAATTAAAAGCAAATCCTAAATGTCCTGCAAAAGCTATAGTTATAGAATCAAGACTTGAAAAAGGAAAAGGTCCTGTTGCTACAGTTATTGTTAAAAACGGAACCCTTAAAAAACAAGACAGTTTTGTGTGCGGAAAAACGTTTGGTAGGGTAAGACTCATTATAGACGATTTAGGTAAACAGAAAAAAGAAGTATTGCCTGGAGAACCTGCCGAAATTACAGGGTTTGACGAAGTTCCTATTGCCGGTGATACGTTAGTTGTGGTAGAAAGCGATAAAATAGCGAAAGAGACGGCTGAAAAATGGAAAGAATATCTTGAAATGAAAGAAAAATCAAAAACAACAAAAGCCACTCTTGAAGATTTACAAAAAATGATTCTTGAAGGTAACCTTAAAAAACTACCTGTTATTATTAAAGCCGATACCCAGGGAAGCGTTGAAGCTATTAAAGGAAGTCTGGCTAAACTTAAAAATGAAGAAGTAAAAGTGGATATTATTCACAGCGATGTAGGGGCTATTACTGAAAACGACGTTATTTTGGCAAAAGCAAGCGAGCCTCATGCA
>JBDONV010000115.1:0-3889 GCA_039831165.1 Nautiliaceae bacterium
ATTACGGCATCTTCAGGAGCGAGTTCTCCTGTTTTTTGAATAACCCATTGAGGTTTAATTACCTTATCATCGTCTTTATACGTTAATGGATACAGTTCTTGATATCTATTTAAAATCTCTCTCCACTCTTCATATCTGTTTGAATCAATCTCTTCAAGTAAAAGCGGCATCATATCTTCAAGCACCATTTTGACATCACCAACTATCGGATATTTCGTAGGCACTACTTTTCCAATCTGACTTGGGTCGATATCTATATGAACAATATCGGCATTTTTGGCAAACTCATCAATTTTTCCTGTTACTCTATCATCAAACCTCGCTCCAAGTGAAATAATAAGGTCTGCGTCATTCATAGCCATATTAGCCGCATAACTTCCATGCATTCCCACCATTCCCATTAAATAAGGACAGTCGTATTTTAAAACACCTCTTGCCATAAGCGTTTCAACAGAAGGAATTTTTGTAAATTTTACAATTTCTCTTATCAGCTCATAAGCCCCGCTTAAAACACTTCCTCCACCTATATAAAATACCGGTCTTTTTGCTTTTTTAATAGCTTCAACCGCTCTTTTAATAGCTCTTTTATTACCTTTATATGTCGGCTTATAAGTAATTAATTCGATTTTTTCAGGATATTCAAATTTTGCTTTAGCAACCGTTACATCTTTTGGAATATCTATATGAACGGGTCCCGGACGGCCCGAACGTGCCAAATAAAACGCTTCTTTTATTATATATGCCAAATCATTTACGTCTTTTACCAAAAAGTTATGCTTTGTAATAGGTCTTGTAACTCCAACTGCGTCCACTTCCTGAAACGCATCCGTCCCAATCGCAAATGTAGGCACCTGCCCTGAGATTACCACTAAAGGAATTGAATCCGTATAAGCAGTAGCAATTCCAGTTACCGCGTTTGTAAGCCCGGGACCGCTTGTAACCATTGCAACACCGACTTTTCCGGTCGCCCTTGCATATCCGTCCGCCATATGAACGGCACCCTGTTCATGTTTTGTAAGGATATGCTTAAACTTATCCTGCTTATATATTTCATCATAAACATTCATAATAGCCCCGCCCGGATATCCGAACACCACTTCTACATTTTCTTTAATCAAACTTTCAATTACTATTTGAGCACCCGTCAATTTCATATATAGCCTTTTTGCTGAAATTATAACTTAATTTTTACAAGCTTCAATAGCCACGCCTTCTCTAACCCCGTCATCACAAACTATACACTCTTTATATTTAGTGATTTTAAAAATCTCTTTAAATATCATTATACCGCTAACAATCAAATCACCTCTTCCAACACCAACTAGTTCTTCTCTTTTTTTCATTTCCATTTTCAAAAGTTTTTCCATCCAGTAATCTAAATCTTCCGGCGTAATAATAGTTCCGTTTATTTTTTCAGGGTCATATGTTTTATAATTCATTCCTTTTTTCAAAGCGGCAATAGTTGTAGGAGTTCCGCTGCTTGCCGTAAAAATTTTAGGTTTTTTATATGCGTTAAATACAAAATCGATAAAATCTTTAAATTTAGCAACTTCTTTTTTTACGGCTAATTTAATAGCCTCGGGCGTTTTATATTTTTGAGTAAGCGTAACTATTCCAACTTTATAACTCTTTGAAACCAAGTCATTTTTATGTTTTAAAATAAGCTCCGTACTACCCCCGCCAATATCCACTAAAAAGAAATTTCTAGAATCATATCCGCATTTTTCCAAACAGTTTTCAACAGCTAACGCCACATACTTGGCTTCTTTTTGAGGAGAAATTATTTTAAACTCAATACCTGTAAATTCTTTTATTTTTTGAATAACCTCTTCTTTATTTTTTGCCCTTCTTAAAGCCTCAGTGGCAACCGCCACTATTTTATCATCAAACCCTATTTTTTCTTTTGCCTCATTTATAGCTTCAATTATTCTCTCAACCGCTTCAGGTGAAATCTCTTTTGTTTCCACCAGTTTATCGGCCGTTTTTATAATTTTTTCATATTCTACAACTTTTTTATTTTCTTTACAGTCCCACTTAACCACTCTTATCGTATTGCTTCCTAAATCAATTGCTATCATACTACTCCCTTATCTGTCCGTCACCTAAAATTTTATATTTATATGTTGTTAAATCATCAATTCCCATAGGACCTCTTGCGTGTAGTTTATTTGTAGAAATTCCTACTTCCGCTCCAAATCCAAACACTCCCCCGTCTGTAAATCTTGTAGAGGCATTTACATAAACACACGCACTATCAACTCTATTTAAAAATTCTTCTGCAGCTTTATAGTTTTCTGTAACAATCGCATCACTGTGACCTGAGCCGTATTTTTCTATATGCTCAATCGCGTCATTAAAATTATCTACAACTTTTATAGATAGGACTTTATCAAGATATTCAGTATGCCAGTCTTCCTCAGTGGCTGGTTTTATATCGATATATTCAAGCGTAATATCACATCCTCTAAGCTCAACCCCTTCACTCTCCATCATTTCTTTAATTACAGGTAAAAATTCACCCGCTATTTTTCTATCTACAAGAAGTGTCTCCATTGCATTACACACTCCCGGACGCTGAACTTTTGCGTTAAGTGCAATTTTTGCTCCTTTTTTGAGGTCAGCGTCTTTATGGATATAAATATGACACAAACCTTTATCATGCTTTACTACAGGCACTTTTGCGTTTTCGCTTACAAATTTAATTAATCCTTCTCCTCCTCTTGGAATAATTAAATCTACGTATTTATCCTGCTTTATAAGCCACTCCACTCCGCTTCTGCTGTAATCAGGAAGAAGAGTAATCATATCAACTGGGAGTTTATTTTTTTCAAGAACCCATCTTAATATTTCAATAATTACAGCATTTGAATGAAACGCTTCTTTCCCGCCTTTTAAAATGCACGCATTACCGCTCATCAAACAAAGTCCCGCAGCGTCGCTTGTAACGTTTGGGCGACTTTCATAAATAATACCGATAACCCCTATTGGAATTTTTACTTTTTGAATTTCAAGCCCGTTATCGATTTTCCATCCGTCTATTACTCTACCCACCGGGTCTTTTAATTTTGCTATGTCCCTTAAAGACTCCGCCATAGCTTTTATTCTTTTTTCATCTAAGAGAAGTCTGTCAATTAGGGCATCTGAAAGGTTTGCTTCTTTTGCATATTCAAGGTCTTTTTTGTTTGCTTCAATTATTTCATTTGTATATTTTTCTAATCTATCGGCCATTTCGTTTAAAAGTTTTCTTTTTATTCCACCATTAAGCGTAGCAGCCACACGGCTTGCTTCTTTTACACTTTTTAAAATATCTTCCATAATTTCCCCTTTTTATAAAAATTTTATTAATATTATAACATTAAACTACTAAATAAAAGAGTAAGTTTTAGTTTGATAGTTGCTAAATAAATTGGAAAATAAAAAAAGGAGATTAAAAAGAGATAACGTGATGGTTTAACCCGAGTTTCTCTTTTTCTATTCCAAAAGCAAGCCCTAAAAGTTGAGGCAGATGAAGTACAGGCAGTTTAAAATTTTTATTTACTTTTTTTAAAGCGCTTCTTTGTTTTACATCAAGATTCAAATGACATAAAGGACATGGTGTTACCATTATTTCAGCGCCGTTTTCCTTTGCATCGACAAGAGCGGAGGCTGTAAGTTTTTCACTAACGGGAGTGTTTTGTAAATCTACATGAAAACCGCAGCACTTAATTTTTGTTGAATAATCTACCGGTTCTCCCAAAAGCACTTTAATTAAACTTTCAATCGCATTTGGCTTAAACGGATTTTCATTCAAATTATCACCGTCATGGGTTTTTGAAGGTCTTATGATATGACATCCGTAAAATGGAGCCACCTTTGAATTTAATGGATTTTTTACATGTTTTGAAATCTC
>JBDONV010000211.1:0-3869 GCA_039831165.1 Nautiliaceae bacterium
AGCGTCAGCCGCACAGACGGCTGCCGATTCAACACTTGTTGGCTCTTCGTGTCCATGATGCGCTTTTATAGCGTTAAGAACAGCTTCCGGCTCTCCGTATCTTTTACATAAATCATATCCCAAACTGACGTGGTCCCCTCCTATCTCGTGTGTCAGGGCCTTTCCTATATCATGAAGTATCCCAGCTCTTTTAGCAAGCAACTCGTCTCCTCCCATTTCAGCCGCCATAATTCCCGCCAAATGGGCAACTTCCAATGAGTGCCCAAGAGCATTTTGACCGTAACTTGCCCTGTATCTGAGTCTTCCTATAAGTTTTACTATCTCAGGATGAATCCCCGCACTAGCAAGCCCTAAATCAAGCAAAATCTCTTCACCCTCTTTAACCGTCTTTTCCTCAAACTCCTCTTCAACTTTTTTATATACTTCCTCTATTCTCGCAGGATGTATTCTTCCGTCTTCAATCAGTCTTTTAATAGTTTCAACAGCTATTTGTCGTCGGTAAATATTAAAACTGCTGACCGTAATAATACCCGGTGTTTCATCAATAATAATATCACACCCAGTAACCATTTCAAGGGTTTTTATATTTTTCCCTTCTTTTCCTATTATACGCCCCTTCATTTCGTCATCACCTATAGGCACTACGTTTATAAGCCTTTCACCGGCAAACTCACCCGCATATCTGGTTGTAGCCTGTGCTATTACGAAGTTTGCTTTTCTTTTGGCATCATTTTCGGCTTCTTTTAAAATTTTCCTTGTAAGATGGGCTATTTCATCCCTTAAAGATTCCTCCGTTTTTTGAAGAATAATACTTTTAGCCTCATCTTTAGTCAAACCAGCAGCACTTGATAGAACGTTTTCAAGTTCTTTTAATTTATTTTCATATTTTTTTTTGAGCTTATCAAGTAACGTTTTTTCTTTTTTTAAATTTTCTATCTCTTTTTTAAGTTCTTCGTCTTTTTTATAGTGTTCTTTTAAAAGGTTTTCTATCTCCTCTTCTTTTTTAAGAATTTCTGAGAGTTTATTTTCATACTCCTGCTTCAGTTCTATTTTTTGCATTTCATAAGAGTTTTTTGCTTCAAGTTCAAGTTCTTTTGCTTTTGATTTAGCGTTTTCAAGAACAATTTCAGCTTCGTGTTCTATGGCTTTCGCTTTTGCTCTGGCTTCTGCCACATAAACGTCATACTTTGCTTTATCCATTTTCTTGGTTATAATAAAAGCCCCTAGAGCGGATAAAGAAGAAGCGAGAATAATTTCTATTATCATTTTTTCTCCTTATATTAAAACTTATATATTCGTCTGCTTTTATATCGTATCCGTCGGTTAGTTTCATTTTTGACACGCAAGGTCTAAGCTGTACGAATACGATTTTGGGTCGGTATTTAAGTCTGGCAAAGAATCTGTCGTACATACCTTTACCAAACCCAATTCTTTTAAAATCACTGTCTATTCCAACGATTGGTACAATAGCCAGGTCTATTTTTTCTAAAGTTTCGTTTTTATTGAGAGGTTCTAAAATTGAGAATTTTTTTTTGGTCAAAGGTAATGAGTATTTTACCATTTTAAAGCTTAAATCTTGCATAAAAGGCACAAAAACACTCTTTTTTTCCATTTTTAACTTTTTAATAACCCAATGAATATCTACCTCATCTTTCATCGGAATAAAAAACAGTATCTTTTGATGGTTTTTAGCGATTTTATAAATCTCCCATCCTATTTTTTTTGAGTAGTAATATCTGTTATGTTTGTTTAAATTAAGACAAATTTTCCTAAATTCACTTTTAAGGTCATTTTTCATTTTTAAAGCCTTTTGATAAAATTACGCAAAAGGAGATATATGAAGTATATTTTACCAATATTAATCTTAATTCTATTGGGATGTCAAGAAAAGAAACAGCAAAATCTGAATAATCATGAAAAAAACTGTTCTAAAATTGTACCTAAAAAAGAAAAAAAAGAGGAGAAAAACTTAACAAAAATAACAATCGGGAAAATAACTCTTATTTTTAAAAACGAAAACCTCGTTTACCCTAAAAAAAGAGTTTTTATTCTTTTTGATAACAATTCGACATATTGCGAAATTCAAAAAAATATTTTAAAAAAAATGAACGTTACGTTCGCTTCTACCGATAACGGTTTTTTAAAAAGATATTTTAACGTTTCGCTATATCCGACAATAATAGTACTTGATAAAAACAAAACGGTGAAATTTGAAAATTTTACACCTTATGAAATCTTAAAAGCGGAGGGATATTAAATGTTTGGAATTTTTAAAAAAGCACTTGAAAAAACGAAAGAAGCCATTCAAACGGTCGTAGGAAGTGAAAAAAAAGAAAAAATAGAAAGAGAGTTACTTGAAGAAGCACTTATAGAAGCGGATATAGATTACGAACTTGTAGAAAAAATAATAGAAAAACTACCAAAAGAAGTTACAAAAGAAAAACTCAAAAAAGAGCTTTTAAAAATATTCGACGTACCGGAAAATAAAATTGAAATAAACGACAAACCTTACGTATTTTTAATAATAGGAGTAAACGGAGCCGGAAAAACAACCACAATAGCAAAACTCGCTTATAAATTTAAAAAAGAAGGCAAAAGCGTTATCTTAGGGGCAGCTGATACATTTAGAGCCGCAGCAATTGAACAATTGAGCCGCTGGGCGGAAATTTTGGACGTTCCTATAATTAAAACCAAACAGGGACACGACCCGGCAGCCGTTACATACGATACCATCGCAAGCGCCAAGGCAAAAGGAATAGATATTGCTTTAATCGATACAGCGGGACGTCTTCACAATAAAGTCAATTTACAAAACGAGCTTAAAAAAATCGTAAACGTGGCAAAAAAAGCATATGAAAACGCTCCTCACAAAGTAATCTTAATCATAGATGGAACACAGGGAAGCAGTGCGGTAAATCAAGCAAAAGTTTTTAACGAAGTAATAGGGGTTGACGGAATTATCATTACAAAACTGGACGGAACGGCAAAAGGCGGAAGTCTGTTTACCATCGTAAATGAACTGAAACTCCCTATATATTTTGTTGGAGTAGGAGAAAAACCTGAAAATCTAGTGGAATTTAACAAAGAAGAATTTATAGAAGGAATTCTAGAAGGACTTTACAATGGATGATATTATCTTTTTTTTTGGAAGTTTAATTATTATTGCCGCTTTTATTTGGATAGTATATTTAAAATTTAAAGACGTTGAAGTTATAGATTTTAAAGAGCATAAATGGTACATCATAATTTCAACGACGCTTATGCTGCTTTCTATTTATATGTGGAGAATTATGTATCTCATTATGATAAACAATTTCAACAACGCAATGTCAACTCAAAAAATTTTAGAAACCCTAAGCAATGGCTAAAAAAAAGACTGTTTTTGAATGTATAGAATGCGGTTACAAAAGCGCAAAATGGATGGGGAAATGTCCCGCCTGCGGTAGCTGGGAAAGTTTTGTAGAAGTTAAAGAAGAAAAAACCTCATCAAAAACCCAAACATCTTCAAAAGTATTAAAATTTGATGAAATAGAAAAAGAGGAAATAGAAAGATTTTCTTCCAACGACAGCGAATTAGACTTGGTTTTAGGAGGGGGAATAGTCCCGGGAAGCCTCGTTCTTATAGGGGGAAGCCCAGGTGTTGGAAAATCAACCTTAATGCTTAAACTTGCCGGAAACATAAATAAAAAAGTACTGTACGTAGCCGGAGAGGAGTCTCCGGGACAGATAAAATTAAGAGCCCAAAGACTTGGAATAAAAAACGAAAATCTTTTTTTAATGCCTGAAATAGTCGTAGAAAACATCATAGAAGAAATTAAAAAAGGATACGATTTAGTAATTATCGACTCTATTCAGACAATTTATTCTCA
>JBDONV010000133.1:0-3859 GCA_039831165.1 Nautiliaceae bacterium
GTGGATTGATAAAATAGTAAATGCCGTTAAATACGATAAGATAAATGAATATCCTCTTATTGATAGTAAAAACTGTAAATTTAAAGAATATTTGGCTTATCTTGAATCTTTGATGATATGTCTGGATGTTAATTTGTGCGTTTATATTCATGATTTACACAACCTTATTCATACGCTTTCAAACTCTTTTTATGTCTTTTATAAAAGAGGACATTATGCCGAGTCTTATTTTGTTTTTAAAGATTTAAAAGAACAAATTTTAAAATTTTACAATACTCTTAATGAGCTTTATATTTCTACCTTTGCCAATGTAGAGAAAAGTTTTTTTGATTTAATAGAAATTTTAGTCAAAAGTAAAACTCTTTATATAGCAGTAATAGATTTAAAAAATTTAAAAACTTTAAATAAATTTATTAATGAAAATATTGTTACGCAGGCTAAAAAGGAACTTTTTAAACGGCTTAAATCCAGATATAAAAATAAAAAAGATTTTTTGATTATAGAAGGGTCTAGTAACGATTTTTATTTTTTGGCAAAAGATATAGATTTAAAAAAGTTTGAAAAAGAGGTAAAAGATATTTACGATATTATTAATTCCGAAATAATGGTAAATGATGAAAAGGTTGTTTTTGATGCGTTTATTTTAGGGATTAAACTTGATAAATTTTCTCAAATAAAAGTTAAAGATTTGATAAATTATTTTTCTTATTTAAAGGAAGTAGCTAAAAATAGCGGTAAAAATATTGTTATAAACAATAAAGAAAATCATTTAGAGCAGTGGTTAAAAGAGCAGATAAATATAGATTACATAAGAAAAAAAATTGAAAATAAAGAAATAGACGTTATGTTTCAACCTATTTTTGAATCAAAAAACGGAGAAATTTTTTCTTTAGAAGCGCTTGGCAGGATAGTCGAACAAGATAAATTAATTCCTGCCGGAATGTTTATAGACCATATTTATTCAATGGGGAAAATAAGCGAATTTGATACGGTGATTTTGGAAAAAGTATTGGAAAAAGAAGAACTTATTAAACAGGTTACCAACAGAGTGTTTTTAAACATTTCTTTTGAGGCTTTGAAAGATGAAAATTATATTAAAAAGCTAACACAGGTGATTGATTTTTTAGATATAGATATTGTTTTGGAACTTACCGAACAGCGTTTTGTGGAAAACCTGGAGCTTATTGAGAAAATCCATAAAGAAAATAACACTTACTTTGCCGTAGATGATTTTGGAAGCGGTTATTCTTCTATTTTGCTGGTAATTAATTTGCTTAGAAAAAATATGATAAGGGTTTTAAAAATAGACGGCACATTAATTAAAAATGTTAAAGATGACGAGTTTTTAAGAAAAGCAGTAAAAATTATTACCGGATTTAGGCAAGAATTTAATTTACATCTGGTAGCGGAATTTGTAGAAGATGAAGATACGGTTGAGATTTTAAAAGAAATAGGAGTTGATTTACTTCAGGGATATTATCTTTCTATGCCAAAGACGATTGAGGAGCTTTTGGTTGAAAAAGAAGAGAGACTAAAAGAAATTATTGATTGAGAGACCTGTTTATTTGATATAATTTTATTAAAAAGGTCTGTTAATGAGGATATTTTTTGTATTGTTTTTAGGAGTGTTATTATTTGGAGCTGAAGTTAAGCTTACCAAAGTTTACGGAAAAAAAGGAGATATCAACGTATTTGTCAAAAAAGGGGTAAGCGGAATAGTTTTGTGTCCTTATATGAATGAAAGAATAATATGTGCAAGGGCTGTTTCATTTGGTAAAAAGGTTTCTTTTTATCCGGTGGATGATTTTCAAAACGATGCTTACGCTCTTCCTATAGTTTTTCCAAAGACGGGAGATGAAATTGTTTTTGCAAAAGATTATGACAGAATTTTAATTATAGCTCCAAATCAGGAAGTATATCTTAAAGTAAAAGAGCTTTATAAAAATGCTACCGTTGTTTCGCCGGATGTTTTTGCGGCGTTTTTAGATGGGGAAGTAGAAAAAAGTGATTTTATTGATTTTTCTAAAAAGATGAATATAGGAAGGATTATTTTTGTTTTAGATAAAATATACGAAGTTGATTCTTTCAGTTTTTATGCCATAAAAACGAAAAAAGCGCCTATAACCGCACATTATAAAAGAGCATTTTTTACATATTTTAAAAATTTTGATATAGAACCTGTAGATTATAAACGTTTTATAAAGGATTAACATGATAGACGCTAAACATATAAAGGCATTAAAAAATATTGTAGGCGAAGATGATATTAAAACGGATAAAATCCATTTAAGGGCGTATTCATACGACGCCACAAAAGAGCACTACTATCCCGATGCGGTTGTATTTCCAAAAAATGAAGAAGAAGTTAGCAAAATTTTAAAATATTGCAACGACAATAAAATAGCAATAATTCCAAGAGGTGCGGGGAGCGGATTTACCGGAGGGGCTTTACCGGTAAACGGCGGGATTGTTTTAGCGCTTGAAAAGTATATGAATAAAATATTGGAAATTGACGAAAAAGATATGGTGGCTGTTGTCCAGCCGGGAGTTATTAACGCTCATTTGCAAAAAGAGGTTGAAAAAAGGGGGCTTTTTTATCCGCCCGACCCTGCGAGTATGGATTATTCAACAATCGGTGGAAACGTCAGTGAAAACGCAGGGGGTATGAGAGCGGCAAAATACGGAATTACGAAAGATTATGTTATGAGTCTTAGAGCCGTACTTCCAAACGGGGATATAATAAGAGCGGGAAAAAGAACGATAAAAGACGTAGCAGGATATAACGTAGCCGGGATTTTGATAGCTAGCGAAGGTACACTGGCGGTAATAACGGAAATTACTTTAAAACTTTTACCAAAACCTAAACTTAAAAAAACCTATATGGGAATTTTTGAAAACGTAGAAGACGCTATGAATGCCGTTTATAAATCACTAGCGAGCGGGGCTATGCCGGTTGCAATGGAATTTATGGATTCGCTTGTGGTAAAAGCTTTAAGGGAAAAACTTGGGGTAAATTTGCCTGAGTGGGCGGGGGCTCTTTTGATAGGAGACGTTGACGGAAACGTTGAAGAAGAGATAAATTATCAGCTTGGAAT
Source organism: Nautiliaceae bacterium (assembly GCA_039831165.1). Lineage (GTDB taxonomy): Bacteria > Campylobacterota > Campylobacteria > Campylobacterales > Nautiliaceae > Caminibacter. The sequence continues at coordinate 3,096 of JBDONV010000133.1, forward strand.
TCTTGAAAAAAGTTTTAAAGAAAACGGGTGTAAGGAGTTTAAAGTAGCTCAAGATGAAAAAGAAGCGGATGAAATTTGGTATGCCAGAAGAAACGCTTCTCAATCTATTACTATTTACGGAAGCAAAAAAATTAACGAAGATATTTCAGTCCCGAGAAGTAAACTCCCTGATGCTCTTAGGGTAATTACAAAAATCGGTAAAAAATATGATTTGGTTGTCCCTTGTTTTGGACATGCGGGAGATGGGAATATTCATGTTAATGTAATGGTGGATGGAAGTAATCCAGAAGAAGTGGAAAAAGGTTATAAGGCGGTTGAAGAAATATTTAAAGCTGTGGTAGATATGGGGGGAACATTAAGCGGAGAGCATGGAATAGGGCTTAGTAAAGCTCCTTTTATGAAAATAGCTTTTAGCGAGGCTGAACTTAATTTATTTAGAAGAATAAAAGAGGCTTTTGACCCGAACGGAATTCTTAATCCGGGGAAAATGGGACTATGAGAATTTGTACGTTTAACGTAAATTCAATAAGAAGCAGACTTGAAATTGTTCAAAATTTGGTAAAAGAGTATAATATAGACGTTTTATGTTTGCAGGAGATAAAGGTTGAAAATGAAAAGTTTCCTTTAATTGACGGTGATTTTGAATGCGTTATACACGGACAAAAAAAGCTTCACGGGGTTGCCACCTGCTCAAAATATCCTATAGACGAGTTTCAAAAAGGGTTTGATGGAGAGCTTAACGAGCCGAGATTTGTTTATACTTT
>JBDONV010000216.1:0-3853 GCA_039831165.1 Nautiliaceae bacterium
TATCACATTTAAAACAAGTAAGCATTATCTCAAACGAAGTAAGAATAAAAATAACAAAAGAATACATCGAATTTGAAAGTATTAGTGACGAAACAACTCAGGCAAAAACAAGATTTCCGGTAAATACCGAAATAGATGAATTTTCTTTTGCGGTAAACAGCAGATATATAATGGACTTTTTAAATATAATAAATAACGAAACATTTGAATTATGCTTAAACGAACCAAATATACCTTTTATGCTTAAAGACAATAATTTTATTACAATCGTAATGCCTCTTAATATTTGATATAATTATTAAAAAGTAGCTAAAAGGAACTGAATGGCAAATTACGGTGCTAATAGTATTAAAGTTTTAAAAGGTCTTGAGGCTGTAAGAAAAAGACCCGGTATGTATATTGGAGATACCGGAGTTAGAGGTCTTCACCATCTTATATACGAAGTGGTTGATAATGCTATTGATGAAGCAATGGCCGGATACGCAACCGAAATAAAAGTAAAAGTAAATAAAGACGGAAGCGTTACGATTTCGGATAACGGAAGGGGAATTCCGGTAGATATTCACCCGGAAGAAAAAATTCCGGCGGCTACGGTAGTTTTAACCGTATTACATGCGGGAGGTAAATTTGACAATAAAACATACAAAGTATCCGGAGGTCTTCACGGAGTAGGGGTATCGGTTGTTAACGCACTTTCAAAAAAACTTATTATGACTATTAAAAGAGACGGAAAGATATGGCAACAGGTGTTTGAGAGAGGAAAACCGGTTACCGATTTAGAAGTTATAGGAACCACAAACAGAACAGGTACCACTATCCAATTCTGGCCTGATGAGGAAATTTTTGAGACGACTCAGTTTAGCAGCGATATATTAAGAAAAAGATTAAAAGAACTCGCTTATTTAAATCCTAATATTACCATCTATTTTGAAAATGAGATAGACGGAGTAAAAGAAGTATACCATTTTGAAGGTGGTATTAAGGATTTTGTAAAGACATTAAGTACAAAAGAATGTATAACGGATGTTATTTACTATAACGAACACTATAGCGATGAGGAAAAAGCATTGGATGTTGAGGTAGCTTTATGCTATGATACTGGATATGACGAAAAGGTTTTAAGTTTTGTAAACAATATTCGCACACCGGAAGGCGGAACTCACGAAAGCGGTTTTAAAGCGGGTCTTAGTAAGGCTATTATAAACTATATAAATAAAAATATGAAACTAAAAGAAAATATAAAAATTATAGGGGATGACGTTAAAGAAGGTCTTAACGCTGTTATCAGTATAAAAATGAGCGAACCTCAGTTTGAGGGGCAAACAAAAGGAAAACTTGGGAGCAGTTATGTAAAACCTATAGTTCAAAAAGTAACTTATGAATATTTAACAAGATATTTTGAAGAAAATCCTAATACGGCTAAAATGATAGCCCAAAAGGCCATAGAAGCGGCAAAAAGCAGAATAGCAGCTAAAAAAGCCAGGGATTTAACAAGAAAACAGACCAAAATAGGAGTTGGTACCCTTCCTGGAAAACTAGCTGACTGTCAAACGAAAAATCCGGATGAGGCGGAACTCTATTTAGTTGAGGGTGACAGTGCAGGAGGAAGCGCGAAACAGGGAAGGGATAGGTATTTTCAGGCCATTTTACCGTTGAGAGGTAAAATTTTAAATACTCAAAAATCAAGCGACGCAAAAGCACTTAGCAGTGAAGAGATAAAAAATATTATAACTGCTCTTGGGACGGGTATAGGAAATGATTTTGACGCCGATAAGTCAAGGTATAAAAAAATTATTATTATGACGGACGCCGATGTTGACGGAAGTCATATTCAAACACTTATTATGACTTTTTTCTTTAACCATTTAAGAGAATTGATTGAGAGAGGATATCTTTATATAGCCCAGCCCCCTCTTTACAGGTATAAAAAAGGAAAAATAGAGAAATACTTAAAAGACGATAAGGAACTTAATGAGTTTTTAATAGAACAGGGTATCAATTCCATTGAAATAGAAGGGGTTGGAAAACCTGAGCTTAAAGAACTTTTAAAATATGCCGCTTATTATAAGCTGTTATTGGAAAAACTTACAAAAAGATTTAACGTCCCTGAAGTTATAAGGTTTATGATAGAAAACGGAAATCTTGAAGGACTTGAAGAATATCTTAAAAAATTCGGATTTAGCGTTATTTCAAAACATGACAATCACTATTATATTCAAACAAACAGAGGTCTTGAAGAAATTACTATAGATGAAAAACTGCTAAATCATCCTCTGTTTTTGGAAGCAAAAAAGGTATATGAAAAATTAAAAGAATATAAAGATTTGGTAAAAGGAGATTATCTCGAACTTTTGGATGAAGTTATAAAAAAAGCAAGACAGGGAGCCCATATTCAAAGATACAAAGGTCTTGGTGAAATGAATCCCGAACAACTTTGGGATACGACCATGGACCCTGAAAACAGGGTTTTAGTTCAGGTAACCCTTGAAGATGCCCAAGAAGCCGCTAAACAGTTTGAGTTGTTTATGGGTAATGAAGTGGGCCCAAGAAGAGAATATATTCAGGCAAACGCAAAAGAAGTTGAAAATATAGACATATAAGGATTAATATGAGCGAAATTAAATACGGTGAAAAAGAAATTTTGGAATTTAATCCCGAAAATATGGAAATATGGCCTAATAATCATAAAAAAAACTATACAATAAAAATTACTCTACCGGAGTTTATGTGTAAATGTCCTCGCTCCGGATATCCTGATTTTGCCACCGTTTACCTTGAATATATTCCTAACGAATGGGTAGTGGAACTTAAAGCGCTTAAACTTTATATAAACTCTTTTATGAACAGGTATATATCTCATGAAGACAGTGCAAACGAAATATTCGATACGTTATATAGTAAATTAAAACCTAAATGGATGAGAATAGTTATGGATTTTAATCCAAGAGGTAACGTACATACCGTTATAGAAATAGACAGTGAAAAAATAGAAAAAGAACAGTAATATGAAAATAACCGCTTTAAAAAGTTCATATAAACCAACGGATATAGCAGTTGGAAGTGCTAGAAGCTGCTATTTTGGAAAACATATTATAACACCTGAAGATGCGGCTAAGTGGGAGAAAAAGAGCGATCTTTTGAATTCTATTTTTAAAGCGGGACACCATACCACTCTTATGCATTATCATTTTACGTTTTTAATAGAAGGGATGAGCAGACTTTTAATATGGAGATTTTTACACGCTCATCCATTTTATAATTCCGAGCAGGTAAGTCAGCGTTATGCGAAAATGAAAATAGAAAATTTTACCTATCCTAAAAACGCAGACAAAGACAAATGGCAAAAATATTATGAAAAAATGTTTTTATTTTATGAAAAGCTTATTGAAAAATTAACTCCCATTATTGAAAACGTTTTGCCGAAATTTAAAAAAAAGGAAGCAAAAAAAAGAGCTCAAGAGTTTGCCAGATATCTATTGCCTGTGGGTATGAATGCTCATTTGTATCATACTGTAAACGTTATTACCGCTCTTAGATATATAAACGCCGCAAAAGCCCTCCCTGAAGCCAGGGAAGAGGGGATGGAGTTTATAAGGCAGTTAAAAGAAGAAATGCTAAAAATAGATAAGAATTTAGAACCTTTAATAGAATTTGCCGAAAATGAAAAAGCCGTATTTCCTAAAATTGATATAGAAAAAATAAAAAAAAGACATAACGTTGGAAGTGAAAAAGTAAAAGTGTTTGATATTGTGGATTATGATTTTGAACTTAATGAAAATTATGCAGGAGTTTTAAGAGTTTCGAATATTTTTCTTGACGAAGCGATTTTGGGAAGTTTTAATTCATATATAAA
>JBDONV010000062.1:0-3845 GCA_039831165.1 Nautiliaceae bacterium
TTGTAGTTTCAAATCCTATCGCAAAAAACACAACTTTTTTATCAGGATTCTCTTTTGCTATCTGTAACACGTCAAAAGTAGAATGAAGCGGCCTTACGTCCGCACCTTCGGCCCTTACTTTCGCAAGACTTGATTTACTCCCGGGAACTCTTATCATATCCCCAAGAGTTGCTAAAATCACATCAGGCTGTTTGGCAAGCTCAATGGCATGGTCGATTCTTTCTTTCGGCATTACACACACAGGACATCCCGGACCGTGAATAAATGTAATATTCTCAGGCATCAGTTGTTTAAGCCCGTATTTCATAATCGTATGTGTATGCCCTCCGCATATTTCCATAACCCTCATAGGCTCTTTAAGTTTTTCAGCTTCTTTATGAATTAAAGTATTTAAAGTCTTAATCGCTTCGGGATCTCGAAATTTGAAATATAAATCTTTCAGCGTCAAACTCATTTGTCTTCCTCTGCAGGCGGTTTATAAAGTAGAGGCCCGTCTTCTGTCACAAGTTTTTCGGGATCTATTTCATAATCATCCTCCATAGCGGCCTGTGCGAGCTGTTTATATATTTCAATACTTTCCAATGCTTCTTTTTCATCTATCTTACCCATTGCGTATCCCACGTGAATAAGAACATAATCCCCTTCTTTTACTGGTTCAGGCATCAAATCAAGGCTCACGACCCTTTTGACTCCCAAAGTATCAACCTCAGCCATATTGTCTTCCGTTATTTTTAAAACTTTACTCGGTATTGCCAAACACATTTTATCCCTCCAAACTTTTTAGATGCTCTTGACGTTTTTCTTTAATCCATTCGATTATTTCATCAAGACCTTCCCCTGTTTTGTTATTTAATAAAACAACCGGCACACCCGGCTTTAATTTATTAGCCGCTTCTTTTGCCCTTTCTACATCAAAATCAAAAAATTCAAGCATATCCGCTTTTGTAATAATTACAATATCCGCTTTTCTAAACATTACAGGATATTTTTCTATCTTATCATCACCTTCCGGCACACTGACAAATACCATATTATAATGAGCCCCGACATCATAACTCGCAGGACACACCAAGTTTCCTACGTTTTCTATAAAAGCAATCTCCACTTCTTCAAACGGAAAATGTGGAATAGCATGTTTTACCATTCCGGCATCAAGATGACATGCGCGTCCAGTTTGAAGCTGAAAAGACCATATTCCTTTATTTCTTATTCTATCGGCATCCCTGCTTGTTTCCAAATCCCCTTCGATTACCGCAAACTTATAAGGAAGTTTATCTGCAAGATTTTCAAGAGTTGTAGTTTTTCCACTTCCGGGAGAGCTCATCATATTAAAACACGTAATTTTGTGATTATTAAACTCTTCTCTTATCTCTTCAGCCATAGCGTTATTTTTACTTAAAATTTTTTCAATAACAGTCACTTTGTGTGATAACTGAGGATTGTTTTTGATATCTTCATTAATAATTTCCGCCATTTTTACTCCTTATGAATTATTATTTATCCGTATTATACTTTAAAAATGCAAATGATAATGAGAATGAATAAATTTTTTATGTTTATGTTTGTGTTTATGAATAAGATTAGCTTTAATTAACATATCCAAATCTTTCATAAGCTCTTCCATATTTCCATCAAAAATAATCTTATGTTCTTCACTCATAACAACAGCCCTCTCACTTATTTCATATGCCACCGCCAAATCGTGAGTTGCTATAATAGCCGGAATATTTAGTTCATACATAAAGTCTATAAACCATCCTGTAGTTCTCGGGTCCATAGCCGCTGTAGGCTCGTCAAGAAGCAAAATTTCAGGTTCATAAACCAAAATAGAAGCCAGCATTACTTTTTGTTTTTCCCCTCCGCTAAGATTTAGGGGAGATTTTCTTAAAAGTTTTTCAATTCCGAATTTTTTAGCTATTTCAATCGTCCTCTCTTCTATATCGCTAAAACCAAATTCTTTAAGAGAAAAAGAAATTTCATCAAACACGGTAGGGTTAAATATCATAGCTTCCGGATTTTGAAACAATATTCCTATACTTTTTCTAAATTCTTTTTTAACGTTTTTTTTCGTAATTTTTTTACCTTTGAAAAAATACTCTCCTTTTTTTAAAAAATATAGCCCTGCTACTATTCTTAAAAAAGTTGATTTTCCGCTTCCGTTGCTCCCAAGAAGAACAACTTTTTCTTTATCCATTTCAAAATTTATCCCATCAAGAGCAACATGTCCTTCATAATTAAAATATCCGTTATCTATTTTTATCATTTTCATCAAAAAATCCCCTTGCTTTCATAGCTAATGCTCTTTCCTTAGAATCTTTCATAGCCTTTTTTAGAAAAAATTTAAACGTATTTACAATAAACTGCTTCTCTTTATTTTTTACATTTATCACTCTTGCTTTAAACGCATCCCTAAAATCGATAAAAGTTTTCTTATAAGAATAAATTTGAGAAAGCGTTATTGTTAAAAGATAGCTAAATTCCCTACTAAAAGCAAAAAATTCAACGATACTGACTTTACTAAAATACCAAAAAACAAAATACGTCATTAAAATTACTTTTAAATTAATATAAAATATATAATGCCAAGGGTCTATATTTTTAAAAAAAGAGAGTATTAAATAACCCGCACTTACCCCTAAATTAAAAAATAAGACAGATTTTAGCGATTTGATAAAAAGTCGTAAATTTTTATCCAAAATAAAAGTAAAAATCAAAAAAAAGACCAAACAAATAAAAATTATTTTCATATCTTTTAAAGATAAAAAAAGAAAGAAAAGGAAAATAAAAGAGATTCTTTTAAGATTCATTTTTAGCTTTTAAAATTTTCACTAAAATAAAATAAAGTACAAAAACAAGCACCACCCCTATAATGGCACTCAAATAATATCCGCTCACAGCACCAAGCCCCGGCACTTCATAATCCGGGATTAAAGGGCTAAGACTTGCCGCTTTTTCAATTCCCTGAGGAACAAATCCAAGTTTTTGTTTATAATAATCCAAATCCCATTCTCCCCACGCAGGATTATCCGTAAGAAGTCCAAGAGGCACCAATGCCAACATTATTCCTAAAATTATCAATAATCTTTTTTTAATCTCTTTCATTGGACTTCCTCCAATTCTTTTTTTGTGAGAAATCCGTAAATAAGCTGAGTAAAAATTCCCTCCACTATTCCGAAAAACAGCATATGTTCACCAACCATTGCAGGAATAGTGATTTTTAAATCGAAAGGAAAATATAAAGGATGTCCGTTTTCGCTCCAAAAAATCGGTTGAATTCCAAGCACTATCGCTACAACTAAAGACGCTGTTACTATCGAAATATAACCGGCTATAAAAGGGGCGAATTTAATTTTATCTTTTAAAATTTTAAAAACATAATATCCCACAAAGCTTGCTACAAATCCCATTGATAAAGAATTAACAGCCCAAGCACTTATACCCCCATCTCCAAACACTATCGATTGAATCAATAAAACTAAACTAACACTTACAAAAGCTATCCACGGATCAAAAATTATAGCAATTAAAGACGCTCCTATAGCATGACCGCTCGTACCTCCGGGGACCGGTACATTAAACATCATAATAATAAAACTTAATGCCGCCAGTGCCCCGATTACAGGTAACGTTTCTTCATTTAATTTTTCTTTTAATTTTTTAAATCCATATACCCATAAAGGCACTGCCACGGCATAACTGACTAAAACGGTTGTAGGTGATAGATATCCGTCGGCAATATGCATATTTTCCCCTTTTTTAGAATGAATTGTAACTCACTAACTTAAAAAAAACTTAAAATTAAATATTTCTTATATATTTTTAGGACTATTTAAAAAACAACTTAT
>JBDONV010000052.1:0-13282 GCA_039831165.1 Nautiliaceae bacterium
CTATTAAAGGTAATGATTTAAAAATCGATTATTATATTCCAGGATGCCCACCAAGCCCGGAAGAGATTATGAAAGGAATTATGAAATTTTTAAAAACTTTTTAACCATCTCTTCCGAAATTTTGTAAAATAACCTTTATCTCCACCCTCTAGCGTAATATCCCATAATAGAAGCACTATCTATTGCATGGGCTTTTATAACCTCTATAAGCTGTTGAGGATTTATATTTCGAGGCACATTAAAACCTTCAACATCTAAAGCCCATACAGTTATAATATATCTGTGAGGTTTACCAGGAGGCGGACATGGACCTCCATATCCTATTTCGCCGTAATCGTTCAATGTCTGTAATCCCAAATTAAAATACTCATCTCCCGGATTACCCGCTCCTTTTGGAAAAATTTTTACATTTTTAGGAATGTTTACAATCATCCAATGCCACCATCCATGGTCGGTAGGAGCGTCAGGGTCAAACATAGTAACAGCAAAAGACTTAGTATTTTCAGGAGCTCTTGACCATATAAGCTCGGGAGAAATATTTTTACCCCCGCACATATGATATACTTGTTCCAAATGAATTCTGTCTGAAATATCCGGAGAGTAAAGATTCATCGCATACATAATAACACCTCCTATAAAAGCGATAAGCTTTTTCATTTAATACTCCTTTAATAAAAATTATACCACTAAATTTGATAAAATTTCAATAAAAAAGGAAAAAAATGTTAAAACCTCTTCTTATTGAAATAGGAGTCGAAGAACTCCCTGCCGTACCTTTATTAAAAGAGCTTCCAAACATAGAAAAAAAGTGGCTTGATATTTTAGAAAAATACAATTTAAAAGCAGGATTTAGCTTTTATTATACTCCAAGAAGATTAACGCTTTGGCACAGAGAATTCCCGGTAAAACAACCAGATATCGAACAAGAAATATGGGGTGCTCCAAAAGCGGTTGTAGAAAAAAACCAAAAAGCACTTGAAGGATTTGCAAAAAAATGCGGAATTTCTCCCGAAGAAGTTAAATATAAAACAAGAGGGAATCAGGAATTTTTATATTATAAAACAACTATAAAAGGAAAGGAAGCAAAAGAACTTCTTCCTGAAATGATTGAAGAGTGGTTAAAAAGCCTAAATTTTGGAAAAACCATGAAATGGGGAAGCTGTGAAGCAGAATTTATACGACCTGTTAGATGGATTTTATGTATGATAGAAGATGAGGCAATAACTTTTAATAAATACTGCGTAACATCAAGCAACTTTACTATGCCTCACAGGGTGTTTAAAGAAAAAATTTTTATAGATTTTGTTGGAAACTATTTCTGCCAGCTTGATAAAAAAGGTGTGATTTTATATCAGGATGAGAGAAAAAAAAGAATACTTGACGGAATTAAAAAAATAGAAGAGGAAAATCAGATAAAAGTTGAAATAGATGAAGAACTGCTTTCAGAAATTATAGCAATTACGGAATACCCTACTCCTCTTCTTGGTAGATTTGACGAAAAATTTTTAGTGCTGCCGCCGGAAGTTATTATTACCAGTATGAAAGAGCATCAAAGATATTTTCCTGTTTATAAAGACGGAAAACTTACAAACGCCTTTGTAGTTGTAAGCAACGCATATACAGATGATTTCAGTAAAATTATTAAAGGCAATGAAAAAGTACTAAAAGCTAGACTTAGTGATGCTTTATTCTTTTACGAAAACGACTTAAAAAACGGCCTAAATATTGAAGGACTAAAAGATATCGTCTATATGGACAACCTTGGAAGTGTATATGATAAGGTAAAAAGAGAAGAGATTATAGGAGAATATTTAGCAAAAAAATTCAATAAAGACACAAAAAAAATTAATAAGGCAATCCATCTAGCCAAAGCGGATTTACTAACCGAAATGGTTTATGAATTTACAGAATTACAAGGAATTATGGGATATTATTATGCTAAAAAAGAAGGAGTTGATGAAGAAATAGCAACCGCAATAAAAGAGCAATACACCGACAGTGCATCAAATGAGGTATCAGCTATTTTAAATATTTCAAGAAATCTTGATACTTTAATGGGGCTTTTTAGTATAGGAAAAATCCCAAAAGGAAATAAAGACCCGTTTGGTCTAAGACGTGCGGCAAATTACATTATAAAAATAGCTCTTGAAAATAATATTCCTCTTGACATAAAAGAAGTTATAAATGACTTAAAAGAAAATTACCCAGGACTTGACGAAGGAAAACTACTTCAGTTTATTTTTGAAAGACTTTATAAGTTTTACCATGTAAATCCTTCAGTAATCAGAGCAGTTCTTGCAACAGGAGAAAGCAACTTAAAAGAAATTGATAAAAAAGTAAAACTTTTAAATAAAATAGTTGAAAGTGAAGATTTTAAAAATTTGGCAATAACTTTTAAAAGAGTGGCAAATATTGTAAAAGATTTTGATCTAAATTCAATTAAAGTAGATGAATCTCTTTTTGAAAAAGAAGAAGAAAAAAAATTATGGGAAGAGTTTAAAAAAGTAAAAGATATTAAAGACCTTGAAAAAAAACTAGACTTCTTGGTATCTTTAAAACCGCTTATCGATGCATTTTTCGATAATGTCATGGTAAATGTGAAAGATGAAAAAATAAAACACAACAGAAAAAGTTTAATTGCCTCAATTTATAAAGAATTTTTGGATATTGGAGACATTAAAGAAATTACCTTGTAAAATGGAGAATGGAAAATGCAACAGGAGAAATTAATAAGTATTAAAATCAACGGGATTGAAAAAAAAATAGCGCCAAATACAACCATTAAAGAACTTTTAGAAAAACTTAAAGTTCTTGATAAAACTATGGCTGTAGCTGTTAATATGAAAATAGTAAAAAAAGATGATTGGGACAAATATATTTTACATAAGGGCGATAAAGTAGAAGCTTTAAATTTCGTAGGGGGAGGTTAATTAATAAAAAGGATGGGTCTTAATGACCGCATCCGCAGTTACCGCTGCCGCAGTGTCCGCCTTGAGCTTGTGCTCCAACTTGACCGGTTAAAGCTTCTTCAGGTGTAGCTTCTCTTTTTGCCACTACTTTAACATCAAATGTCAAATCTTCTCCGGCTAACGGATGATTATAATCAATTGTAACCTCATTATCATTAAAATCTTTTACAGTAACCGCTATTACCTGTCCATCAGGAGATTGACCGTAAAGTGTCATGCCTTTTTGAAGTTCTATCCCTTCAAATTGACTTCTTGGAAGTTTTTCAACTAACTCTTCGTTTCTTTGTCCATATGCTTCTTCAGCAGGTACTACTACAGTTTTTTCTTCTCCAACTTCCATTTTTTCAACTTCTTTTTCAAGACCAGGGATAATTTGTCCTTTTCCTGCAATAAATTCTAAAGGAGCTTGCCCTTTATTACTATCAACTACTTCACCTTTTGAATTTTTAACCGTATATTCAATTCCGTATACTGTTGCCATTTTGTTCCTTTTGTAAATATTATAAGTTTTTATTATATCATATTATTTTAGTTTTTCCAACTCTTTTTTTGCCAATTTTGCATATTTAGAAGTAGGAAAATCGTTTATAAGTTTTTTAAACGTAAGTTTAGCCGCTTCTTTATTTCCCGTTTTTTCAAAAGATATTCCTGTATGATATAAAAGCCTTGCCGTAAAAGAAGTTTTTTTAGGATAAAACTCTATACTTTTTTTATAATACCCCAGCGCTTCTTTATAATTTCCTTTTTTATAAGCAATTTCCCCTAAATAATAAGAACTGGTAGCCGGAAGATATTTTTTAGAAAGAGTATATAAAAACAGCTCTTTTGCCTTATCATATTGTCCCGAGAAAAAATAATTTCTAGCTTTTTCAAACGCTTCTTTTTTCGAAAGAGGTTTTTTACTCTCTTTTAGCTGCTTTAAAATAGACTCTATAGAATTTCTCAGATATTCGAAATTTTCATTTTGAACTTTTGTAATCGTTTTAATACTCTCTTTGAGATTATCCATATTTGCATTAATAATACTAATATTTTCTTCAAGATTTTTTACTTTTTCATCTAGATAATTTATTTTATCCAATACGGTTTTAAACTCTTTTTTTAACTTAACAACTTCACTTTTAGTATCGTCTATTTCTGTTAATAAATCCTTAAAAGCGGAAATTTTCTCTTTTAAGTCCGATATCGTCTGCTCATAAGAAATCAATTTTATTTTAAATGATGAAAAATTTTTAGAAAGTTTAGATATCTTTTGTTGCAAATTTTGAATGGATTTTTTATTTTGAAGAATAGCCTTTTCCTGAGGTGTAAGCCCATAAGGAGAATTGGAATTAAGCCCCGCGTTAAACGGGTCAACTTCCGCAAACAGAAAAAAAGGTATAATTAAAAACAGTTTTTTCATACAATTCCTTTTTTAAGGAATTGTATCGAAATTATGGTAAATAAGTGAAGTTATCTCTTCTGTTTAATCTCCAGCACCATTTTGCATGTGCTGTACATACAGGATTTAACTCCCCGTAACTTATAACAGTAAGTTTTTTAGGGTCAACTCCAAGTTTAATTAAAGCGTTTTTAACACTGTTTGCTCTTTTAAGACCAAGAGCGTAATTGTATTCTTCAGTTCCCCATTCATCACAGTTACCTTCTATTCGTACTGTATAATTACTAGGATTTTGTTTTATAAGTTCAGCAAGTTTTTCAACTTTAGGCCATTGATCAGGTCTTATATTATATTTGTCAAAATCAAAATAAACAACGATACTTGCAAGTTCTTTAGCAAATTTTTGATTTTGCTGAGTTACAGTTACACTTGTAGGCACCTGATTTTCATTTGTAATAGTTTCTTCTTCAAGAGTTGCGTTTTGAGTACTAACGCTCTCTTGTGTACCGGTAGGTTGCATCATAGAAGTTTCACTTGTCTGCTGTTCCGTTTGGGTCGGAGTTGTGTTTGTTAAGGCAGCATTTTCAATCTTAGGCTGTTTAGAACACCCCACCATAAGCATTAAAGCGGCTATTCCCGTTACAAGTAATGTTTTTTTCATTTTTGTCTCCTTTTTTTACCAATCAAATGATTGTAGAATTTTTGGCAAAGGGTAATAGAAAATTTTGTTTTCACTTAATCGTATTATACCAATTTTACTAAAAAAATTCTCTCTTTTAATAAACATTATAGAACTTCCGTCAACAGAAAAATTAGGAAAGGAGTTTTGTCCTTTCATTGTAAGTCTTTTTAAAGAATCATCTTCACTATTGATTAAAAAAAGATTAAAAGTATTCGGTTTAAAAGCATTTGACGTTTCTCTGCTGCTAATTACCAGATAATTTTTATAAGCGTCCACTCCTACCTGATTTTTTCCATGATACAAAACTCTTTTTACTCTTTTATTTTTCAAATTTTTTTCAAAAATATAAGGCCTTCCGTATCTATCCGATACAAAAGCTATTTTGTCATCGCCCCAAAATTTTCCGTTTACATCTATTCCTTTATAAAAAGTAAGCCTTTTTAATTTTTTTAATTTTAAATCAAAAAGATAAACATCAGGCTGGGAGTTTTTTGCTAATGTCAGTAAAATTTTGTCTTTCTTTACATCCGAAACTATAAGAAGTCCCTGTGATGAAAAAAGCTTCTCTTTTTTTCCTGTATAAATATTATACTTATACAAAACAGGAAGTCTTTCAAGTTTTGTAAAATAAATTTCTTTTTGTTTTTCATCAGCCCATTTAGGGAATATATTAAGACCTCCACTAATAAGTCTTTTTTTATAAGAAAGAGTATAATCGCTGAGATAAATAGAAGCTTCTTTAGGGGCAGTTAAAAGAGAATAAACAACTTTTCTTATCAAAAATTTAGCGCTTGGCATATGAAAATATTCATTTATATCATACACCGCTTTATGAACCAAAAAAGGAAAATAGGCATATGAGTTAGACCTATATTTTCTTATAATATAAGGCTGTCCTTTTTTTAAATATTCAACCGTAAGTGTTTTAGCGTTTTTATCGTAATTAAAATTAAAAGAGAGAGTAGAATTGTTTTCTAGTTCAAAATGGTCTAAAACCTCAAAATCCATATTAAGAATTTTTTTAACTTCTTTAGGACCGTTAAACTTTATATTTATACCAGGTTTATTTTCGAGATATTTGGTTATTACTATCTCTTTTGCATTTGCAAATAAAAATATAAACAAAAATAAAAAAATTTTTTTCATCTATTCACCTTTGTCTGAAATAAAATATTTAAATCAAAATTTTTATCAAAATTCATATTTTCTATTAAAGAAATAAGCTCTTTTTGTTTCCTCTCGTCGAGATTTGAATCCAAAATAATCACTTTCACTCTGCCTCCTGAAGAAATTACGTTTATTTTAGCATATTCTCCGGGAATATCAGAAATTTCATACCATATTTTTCCAATTTTATTAACAATTTTATCCACCTCTGCATCGCTTATTTTAGAAGAGGAATTGTTCTGAAACTGAATATCTTCATTAACGCTTTTGATTTTTGATAAATTCTTTTGAATTTTTTCTATACCTTTAAAACGGCTTTTTTCTTCAAATTTGGCAAACTTTACAGGAGTAGTATCAACATCCGCCTGTACATTTTTAAAAATATCTTTAAAATTAACATTTCCCCCTTTTGTAACCGACGTTTTAGAACCCTGTTTAACTTTTTTTTTCGGAGGAGTTTTTTTAGAAACCTCTTTTTTTATCTGTTTTTTTATATTTCTTTTAACTTCTTTTTTTTCAGATGAAGAAGTAATTAAAGAAGTATTGATGGCTGTATGGACCAAAACTTCTTTTGAAGTAGTTTCCGAATTAAAAAATAATTTATAAAAGAAAAAAAGTATACAAAAATATATAAAAGAAGATAAAAAAAACGAAACAAGAAGCCTCATTTCGTTAAAAGTCCTATTTGAGAAAATCCCGTTTTAACCACTGCTGCATAAACTTTCATAAATTTATCATATTTAATATTCTTATCGGCCGCAATATATACTAATGAATTTTTATTGTAATTTCCGTATTTTAAATTAAAATTTTCAAAAAAATCTTTTAGCGGTATTTTCTGTTTGTTTACGATGACATAATCAGCATTTGGAATTGTTATTGTAATAGTGGCTTTTTTAACAGCAGGAGTTGTTTTACTGCCCTCGGGAAGATTTACACTTTTTTCCTGATAAGTAGACACTGTTACGCTAACCATTAAAATGGCCAGCAACACGAGCATTATGTCCACAAAAGGAGTTATATTTAAATCAGGTTTTTTCATTTGCTAAGATACATATCCCTTTGCATTTTTAAAGTAGCTATTAAATCGTCGACTTTTTTAGCAAGAATTTGATGAAAACTATAAGCTGGGACCGCAACTATAATCCCTATAGCAGTAGCTATTAAAGCATCTGCAATAGCGGGTGCTATCATATTAATAGTAGTTACGCTTTTCATTCCTGCAAAAGCGTTTAAAATACCTACCACTGTTCCAAAAAGCCCTATAAAAGGAGCTGTAGAAGCAACTATACTTAAAAAAATAAGCCCGTTATTAGCCTGTTTTTTAGCACCTTCTATACAGGCATCAAAAGTATATTTATTTATTTTCGAAGCTTTTTCTATACAGCTTTTTAAAGATGAGTTCATAGGAAAAACTTCGCTCATAACAATAGAATTAAGCGCTTCCTCTTCCCTTTTAACCCAAGAAATTAAAGATATATACTTGTAGATAAAAACAAAAAAGACAAAAAAAAGATAAATTCCAAGCCATCCGATTACTACAATGTTAACCGGATTACTTAGAATTTTAGATAGCTCTGGCAGCACTTTCTATCTTTGCCTCAACTGCTGCAACTAATGCATCAGAATCAGCAGCGTCTTTAATTAACTGTTTAGCTTTCTCAATAGCTTCGGCTATTTCGCTTTCGCTGCTTCCCACAACAGGAACAGCACCATCAACCAAAACATTTACATGGTCTGGAGTTACTTCAACATATCCCCAATTAACGGCTATAACTTCTTCTTTTCCATTTTCTTTTTTTATGGTTATAAGACCTGGCTGTAGTGTGGTAACTAAAGGAGCGTGTCCGTCAAGAACACCAAACTCCCCGTCAACTCCAGGAAAAGTCGCCTCTTTAATTTCCCCTTGGAAAATTCTTCCAAGAGGAGTTACTATATCAATTTTCATTTTTAAGCCTTTTGTTGCATCTTTTTAGCTTTTTCAATCGCCTCGTCTAAATCTCCTACCATATAGAATGCATTTTCCGGTAAATCGTCAACTTTACCTTCAAGAATAGCTTTAAATCCTTCAATAGTTTTATCAAGAGTTACATATCTTCCATCCGCTCCCGTAAATACTTTTGCAACGAAGAACGGTTGAGATAGGAATTTTTCTATTTTTCTAGCTCTTTGAACGATTAATTTATCTTCTTCACTTAACTCATCCATACCGAGAATAGCAATAATATCTTGCAAATCTTTATATTTTTGCAATACCTCTTGAACTCCTCTTGCAACTTTATAATGTTCTTCACCTACGATTTGAGGGTCAAGAATTCTACTTGTTGAATCAAGAGGGTCAACTGCTGGATAAATACCTTTTTCAGCAATTTTTCTGTTAAGAACCGTTGTTGCATCTAAGTGAGCAAATACAGCTGCCGGTGCCGGGTCTGTTAAGTCGTCTGCCGGTACGTATACAGCCTGAATAGATGTAATAGAACCTTTTTTAGTTGACGTAATTCTCTCTTGCAATTGTCCCATTTCAGTAGCAAGTGTTGGCTGATAACCAACCGCACTAGGAATCCTTCCTAAAAGCGCTGACATCTCAGCACCCGCTTGGGCAAATCTGAATATATTGTCAATAAACATAAGGACGTCTCTATTTTCTTCATCCCTAAAATATTCAGCCATTGTAAGACCTGTCATAGCAACCCTGTTTCTACATCCTGGAGGTTCGTTCATCTGACCGTAGCAAAGTGCAACTTTATCAAGAACTCCACTCTCTTTCATTTCATGATAAAGGTCGTTACCTTCCCTTGTTCTCTCACCAACTCCGGCAAATACTGAATAACCGCTGTGTTTATAAGCTACGTTGTGGATAAGTTCCATAATAATAACCGTTTTACCAACTCCAGCACCTCCAAACAGACCTGTTTTTCCACCTTTCATATAAGGACACAAAAGGTCTACTACTTTAATACCTGTTTCAAAAACTTCCATTTTAGTTGACTGCTCATCAAACGGAGGAGGATCTCTGTGAATAGACCATCTTGGAACCTCTGCAGGAATAGGTTCACCATTATCGATAGGATCACCTGTTACGTTAAAAATTCTTCCAAGAACAGCTTCACCTACAGGAACCTTAATAGGACCTCCAGTAGCTTCTACTTTTGTACCTCTTTTTAAACCGTCTGTCAAATCCATAGCAATAGTTCTAACTATATTATCACCAATTTGAGCCGCAACTTCAAGTACAACTTTTCTTTTTTTACCTTCTGCTTCAAACTCTACGATAAGCGCTTCATTAATTTCAGGAACTTTATCTCCGTCAAATTCAACATCGATAACCGGACCTAAAACTTGTATTACTTTACCTTCCATTTTACTCCTTTATTTTTTCTTCATAGCTTCAATAGCCGTTACTATCTCGATAAGTTCTCTTGTAACGTTTTCTTGTCTTACTTTATTATATTCTAAAGTTAATTGTTTTACCATTTCCTGAGCGTTATTAGTAGCAGCATCCATAGCCTGCATTCTTGCACTATGCTCACCAGCTAAGGAATCTAAAAGAGTATAATACATTGTATACTCTAAATATTTTTTAAGCAGACTCTCAAGGATTGATTCATAATCATCAGCAGGTTCCACTTCTAAAAACTCTTGAGAATCCTTTACTTCAACTTCTATAGGTAACAATTCATTAATATGTACCTGTTGAGTCAGTTTATTGACGTATCCGTTATAAATCAAAATAATATTATCTATTTCTTCTTCTACAAAATCATTATAGGACTTTTCTATAACTTCCGCAGCCTTTTTATAATCAGGAGAAGAAGAAAGCCCTACTATTTCCTCATACATCTCAATACCGACAAATCTAAAATACTCAATAGCTTTTTTACCTATAACTTTTAGTCTGATTTTAACTTTTTTGGCTTTAAGCTCTTCAATAGTCGCTAAAGTCGATTTAATAGTTTGAATATTAAATCCTCCACAAAGCCCTTTATCAGCCGTTACGACAATAATATCAACTTTTTTCGGCTCTTGAATATTTGCAAATGCCCTTAAATTTATACTATCTTTAATAGATGAAAGTTTTGCTGAAATTTCTTTCATAACTTCGTCTATTTTTCTGGCATATTCTCTGGACATTAAAAGAGCTTCTTCAGCTCTTTTAAGTTTTGCCGTAGACACGAGCTTCATTGCCCGTGTTGTTTTTTGAGTGTTTTTTACACTACTTATTTTTGATTTTAATTCTTTTAAAGTTGCCATTTAATTATCCTTCTGGATTGAACTGAGCCTTGAATTCTTCTAACGCTTTTTTAAGTAGCTCTTCAGTTTCCTCATCAAGTTTTTTCTTAGTTCTGATATTTTCGAAAATTTGAGGATACTTAGTTTCAATAAACGGATAAAGCTCATCTTCGAATTTTCTAACCGCTTTTACAGGAATATCATCTAAATATCCTCTTGTACCGGCATAAATAATTACAACCTGTTTTTCAACAGGAAGCGGTTGATGAGCAGGCTGTTTTAAAATCTCAACAAGTCTTTGCCCTCTTTCAAGCTGTTTTCTACTAGCTTCGTCCAAGTCGCTCGCAAATTGAGCAAATGCTTCAAGTTCTCTATACTGGGCAAGTTCAAGTCTTAATGTACCAGCAACTTGTTTCATAGCTTTAATTTGAGCGGCACCACCAACCCTTGACACTGAAAGACCTACGTTAATTGCCGGTCTTATACCTTTGTTAAATAGATTAGTTTCAAGGAAAATCTGACCGTCAGTAATAGAAATTACGTTTGTTGGAATATAAGCCGCAACGTCTCCACCTTTTGTTTCAATAATCGGTAAAGCTGTTAAACTTCCCGCACCAAGTTCGTCATTAAGTTTAGCTGCTCTTTCAAGTAATCTACTATGCAAATAGAATACGTCTCCCGGATACGCTTCTCTTCCTGGAGGTCTTCTAAGAAGCAACGACATTTCTCTATACGCATCTGCATGTTTACTTAAATCATCGTAAATAATTAAAGCATGTCTTCCATTGTCTCTAAAATATTCACCCATTGTAACACCTGCATAAGGCGCAAGGAATTTCAAAGATGCAGCTTCAGAAGCGCTTGCATTTACAACAATAGTATATTCCATTGCTCCATGCTCTTCAAGAATTCTTACAATATTAGCAACAGTAGATTGTTTTTGTCCAATAGCTACATAGATACAAATAACATCTTCACCTTTTTGATTTAGAATAGTATCGATAGCAACAGTAGTTTTACCTGTTTGTCTATCACCAATAATAAGCTCCCTTTGCCCTCTTCCGATAGGAACAAGTGCGTCAATAGCTTTAATACCAGTTTGAAGCGGCTCATGAACAGATTTTCTAGCCATAATTCCAGGTGCTTTTTCTTCCACATATCTATATTCAGCAGCTTCTATTTCACCCTTACCATCGATTGGTTCACCAAGAGCGTTTACAACTCTTCCTATCAAACCTTCTCCAACAGGAACAGAAATCAGTTTTCCAAGTCTTTTTACACTGCTCCCTTCAACGATTTCAGTACCTTTACCAAGTACAACCACACCAACGTTATCTGTTTCAAGGTTGAATACCAAACCTTTTTCACCAGTTTCAAACTCAACCATTTCACCAGCCATTGCATTTGTAAGACCATAAACTTTAGCTATACCGTCAGCAGAATAAATAACTTTTCCGACTTCTTCAACATCTACTTTCAGTTCGTAGTTTTCAATTCTCTCTTTTATAATTTGCGTGATTTCCTGTACCACTTAAACTCCTTTCGTTTAGATTGCTTTTAATATTTGAGTCAATAAATCTTGCTTGATTCTATCTTCTAAAATAGAAACTTCAACATTTAACACATCAACAAATACTTTAATACCGTTTAAATCCACATCTTTCAACTGTAACTTAATTGTCGCATTAAATTCTTTTGAAAGCTTTTCTTCAATCGCTTTTAAAGTCTCTTCACTAACTTTACCTTCAACCAAACCTGCATAAGTATTAAATAGTTTAGATACTTTTTCATACAAACTTTGATGAATTTCTTTTAACAAGTCTACTCTTTTATTCTCAAGTAAAATTTTAATAAAATTTATAAATTTTGGATTATTACTTTCTCCTATTTCCTGTAAAATTTTTACTTTTTCTTCTAGCGTTAAAAGAGGAGATTTAACAATCAAAATAAATTTAGGATTCTTAGCCACTAATGCAAGTCTTGCAACAGCTTCGTAAACTTCTACAACTTCGTCTTCGCTTAATGCCGCTAATAAAGCTTTTGTATATTTCTCAACTATCATTATGCCGCCTTTAATATAAGTTTTGCTGCATCTTCGCTTGTAATATGGACATCTTTAAGAATCTCTTCCATAAACTCTTTAACAGCTTCTTGTTTCGTTTTCCTAATTTCAGATTCTTTAAACTCTTCAAAATGTTTTTGAAGTAATGTTATTTCTTCTTCTACTTGAGCTTTTATTTTACTTTCAACAAGTTCTGCTTCTTTTCTTGCGGTTTTTATAATTTCTTCCGCAAGCTTTTTAGTTTCTTCAAGTTCAGCTTTTAAAGCCTCTTTTCTTGCTTTTGACTCTTTTAATTTCTCTTCAATTTCCTGAAATTTTTTAGCTATGCTTTCTCTTCTTTCTGCAAAAAATCTTTTTACTTTATCTCCTACAAGATACCATAGCAATGCAACAAAAATTAGAAAGTTTATCGTTCTTGGAATAATATCCGTTCCACCACTAGCAGCTTCACTAGCAAATAAAGCCACACCGCTTAATACTAAAAGAAGTTTTTTCATGCCGCCTTCCTTATTTTGTTTTCAATAAGTGATTTAATATCCTCTTTATCTTTTAAGAGTTCATTTAATATTTTTTCTTTTTCTTTTTGAAGTTCAAGTTTTAAAGACTCTTTAGCATCTTCAATTTCTCTCACCTTAATAGCTTTAATTCTTTCGGCTTCTTCACTCGCTTTAAGTTTAGCCTCTTCAACTATTTTTCTCGCATCATCTCTTGCAAGTTTTAAAATAGTTTGAATTTCTTCTTCAATTTCTTTTGTCTCTTCAGTGTTTTTCGAAATCATTTCAAGTTCTGTT
>JBDONV010000063.1:0-1470 GCA_039831165.1 Nautiliaceae bacterium
TTACGGCATTTAAAAATTTATCTACTCTCACTTTTAACCTTTATATGTTATAATTTCAAACAATCGCCTCAGTGCGCTCCCCTTATGGGGTAAAGCCGATTAATTCTCCAAGCTTTGATTTTATCTTTTTAAATTCGCTTCTACTGACACGCCCCATTCTGTATTTCAAACGTTTTGAATCAAGTCCTCTTATCTGAGATAAAAGCACCGTTGATTTTTCCCCGTCAAAATCAAAATTATAATAAAATTTTCCTTCTCTGTATTTTTTCGTAAGAGGAAGCCCAAGAAAATATTCGTTATTAAATTTTTTAAGCACCAATATTGCTCTTAAAAATTCAGGTTTTTCACCTCTTTCATCACCGCTTTCTTCATGCCCTATATTTTTTCCAAGATAACACATAAAAACATCGCGCTCATTGAAATTCGGCGCTTTTCTTTTTGTTAAATTTCTTTTTATTTTGCACCATCTGCTAAAATTATCCAAGCTGTCCTTTCTTTTTTGCTAAATTATATCAAAACATATTATAATTTCATCAAAAAGGACAAAAATGAAAGTAGTTTTAGCATATTCGGGCGGACTTGATACAAGTGTTATTTTAAAATGGCTTCAAGATAAATATAATGCAGAAGTTGTAACATTCACAGCTGATATCGGTCAGGGAGAGGAAGTTGAAGAAGCAAGAGAAAAAGCTCTCAAACTCGGAGTAAAACCCGAAAATATCTTTATTGAAGATTTAAGGGAAGAATTTGTTAGAGATTATGTCTTTCCTATGTTTAGGGCAAATGCCATTTATGAAGGCGAATATCTTCTTGGGACTTCAATAGCAAGACCGTTAATTGCAAAAAGACAAATTGAAATAGCAAAACAGGTTGGCGCTGAAGCCGTAGCTCACGGTGCTACCGGAAAAGGAAACGACCAGGTAAGATTTGAACTTGCTTATTATGCACTAAAACCTGATATTAAAGTAATAGCTCCTTGGAGGGAATGGGATTTAAATTCCCGTGAAAAACTGCTTGCATACGCTGAAAAGCACGGAATTCCTATTCAAAAACACGGTAAAAAATCTCCATATTCAATGGACGCAAACCTTCTTCATATCTCATATGAAGGCGGCATTTTAGAAGACCCTTGGGCAGAGCCTGAAGAGGATATGTGGAGATGGACAAATTCCCCTGAAAAAGCACCGGATAAACCTGAATATATTGAAATAGAATTTAAAAAAGGTGACGCCGTAGCAATTAACGGAAGCGCCATGACACCTGCTCAAATTCTTGAAACTCTAAACGAATACGGTAAAAAACACGGTATTGGAAGAGTCGATATTGTAGAAAATAGATTTGTGGGAATGAAATCTCGCGGATGTTATGAAACACCGGGCGGCACAATTTTATTAAAAGCCCACAGAGCAATTGAATCAATCACACTTGATAGAGGTGAAGCTCACCTAAAAGATGAAATAATGCCAAAAT
>JBDONV010000063.1:1480-3785 GCA_039831165.1 Nautiliaceae bacterium
AAGCTCTTCAAAAACTTATAAATAATACTCAAGAAAATGTTGAAGGTACTGTTAGACTAAAACTTTATAAAGGAAACGTTCAAGTGGTTGGAAGAAAATCTCCAAAATCTCTATTTAGCCCGGAATTCGCAACATTTGAGGAAGATAGCGTATATAATCAAAAAGACGCTGAAGGATTTATCAAACTTAACGCTCTTAGATTTATTATAGAAGGTTACGTAAGAGGAAAAAATAAATAATTTCCTCTTATTCGCAACCGCTTTTGTAAAGATATCCTAAAGGAGTTAAGTTTATTTGAACACATTCAATACATTCTGTATCTTTACAAAGCCGAATTTTCGCATCAGAAGTTAATAATTTTCTGTCAATAGGATTATAATCTTTTCCATCTCCCCTTTTTCCTTCATATAAAAAAACATTTCCGAAATTATCAAACAGAATTTTTATATAACCGTCTTTTTTTCTACCATAAGAAGAAAACATTTCTACTCGTTTAATACCATATTTTTGAGTTAAATCATATTTTACGTTTCTCATTTCAGTTCTTTTATAAATATAAGTATCCCCGCCATAAATATAATTCCCCTCAAAATCTTTCGCAAGTTCATTTTTTAAAGACCCTTTAATAACTTGCCTGTCAAAGTTAGCGCTTCTCCCCGCCGGTTTATCACTGAATACGTAATAGATTATATGTTTAACTCCTTCTTCTTTATCCGTAGCGAACTTAAACTGCCACCACTGTTTAAACCAGTATTTACTTCTATCAATCTCTTTTTGAGAAAAGTCCTTTGGAAAAGGAGCGTACATATCCTCGCTCAAAGCCAAAAGCTGGGTAATTTTTAAATCTCTTATAACCTGATTTGCCGCAATATCTAAAGAAGGGTCTATTTTTCTAAAAGAAACAGATATGATTAAAATAGAGATAATAACGATTACTATAATAAGCTCAAGAAGGGTAAAAGAAGGAAGAAACTTTTTGATTAAAGTTCTTCCGCTTTATCAACTTGATAAAGAATATCATCCCAAGGATGTCTGTACATTGGCATACCAAGTCTTTTTTCATCAAGAATATGCCCGATAAACCCGATACTTCTTCCTAAAATAAAGAATGCGTTAAGAGTTCCGCTTTCGATAAACTCTTCGATTTCTTTTTCAGAGTATCCTAACGCTCTCCACATATCTACCATTAAAATACCGATAGTTCCGTCAACATTTAAAATTAAATTTTCTTTTTTAGCCGTTGTTTCTTTTTCAACTTCCAATGCATAATCAAGAAGTGGAGTTGCCGGGAAAAATTCTTTTGCATATTTTTTAAGTCCTTCAACTCTCTTATCAGGGTTTCTTACAGATTTAATTCTATGCCCAATACCTGGAATTGGAATACCTTGTTTTTTCATATATGCTAAGAATTCTTTTGGACTCATACTATTATCATAAGCATATTTAAAATATTTAGCAGCACCGTCAATTGCCCCACCAAATCTTGGTCCGATTGTAAGTAAACCAGTTACAAGACTTTCTACAACGGATTTACCAGCTCTTGCCGTAACTTTTGCGTTATGAGCACCTGATACGGCAGGTCCGTGGTCTGCTACTGTTTTAATTACAGTTTCAATAAAGTCAGTTGCCCATTTTGGATATCTTTTTTTGAACCATAAAAGTGTAATAACATCACCAATGCTGTATCCAGTATCCGGAGTTGCCACTTGAGAGATTGGAATACCAGCATATACAGCTTCTTCACCTCTATCATCAGAAATTGTACATACGAAGTTTCTTGGTTTTCTAATTTTTCCAGCTGCTAAAGCTTTGCTGTAATCTTCTGGAATTGGTGGAACTTCCGGTTCTTCAATTTCTTGAATAATACCTTCACCTTTTAATTGTTCATAAACTCCTCTAATTACGTGAGGAAGATCATTAAAGTTATCAGGTACATGAATTCCTGCTTCTTTCATTGCTCTATTTTTAGCTTCAGCTGTCTCTTCTTCAGCATTCGCGCTAGCACCAGCGTGACCGAATTGAACACCGCTGCTGAAATGTTTAGCAATAGTACCGATACACCATCCGATAACTGGCTTAGTAATTTTGCCTTCTTTAATAGCTTCGATAATTTTATATTCTTCTCTACCACCAACTTCACCAAGTAAAATCATATATTTTACTTTTGGATTTTTTTCCATTCTAAGCATGTGGTCGATAAAAGTGGAGCCAACGAATCTATCGCCACCGATAGCAACACCTTCAGCAATTCCGTCAGCGTTAAGAGCAATAATATTTGAAAGTTCGTTGAATAGACCACCACTTC
>JBDONV010000173.1:0-3765 GCA_039831165.1 Nautiliaceae bacterium
GCTCCCAGGTTTTAAGAATAGGGAGTCTATCAAGGCTTGCAGCTTCACCTTCATAAATATAATATTGACATTCTCCCGATTTTACACTTTTAGGGATTGTGTTTTTAATGGCAAAAAGTTTTCCGAAAGCTTTTAATTTTTCGCTAATAGTTTTAGGAGGCTTCATTTTTATAAGACTCTCAATCTCAAAGGCAATTTCTTCTAAATTTTTTCCAAAAATTTCCCTTACCACTTCATCATTTGCAAAAATATTCATAACAACCGGCATATCAAACTTTTTTTCACCTTCAATAGGGTTGGTGAACATTAAAATTTTTGGATGTTTCTTTTTTGCTTCTATATAAGCCAAATGAGGAATTTCAAGATTTACATCAAGAGGAGTATCTATTATTTTTATATATTTTTCTAAATTATTTAGATTCATCATATCCCTCCAACAACCTCATAATCATTCCCAAAATAATAACGGTATTTAAAACTTCTTTTAAAATCTCATAAGACTCTTTTACGCCTAATTTTATAATACTTAGCATTTCTAAAGCTTTAATAACCGAATCTTTTATTTCATCAGGATAAATATTTAAGGCTTTTTTTATTTTTTCAGGGTCTTTAGAAAAAATTACCTCTTTTGGTAAAAAAATAGTAAAAAACATACCTATCGTTTTTGCAGCTTCCACAGGGTCATCAATAAGCTTAATCACCTTTTTTATAAATTCATCTTTTTTGTCCAAAATATTATCGATTAAAAAATTAAAAAATTCTTTAAGTTTTTCAATATCTTCTTTACTTAATTTATTTAAATCAAAAATTTTTAAAGCAACTTTTTCAAAATCAACATTTCCACTAGCTATATTCGCATAAAAAACAATAAAAACCTCTAAAAGATTACTATTTTGTTTTCTTGCTATTTCGTCTATTTTTACAAAATTCATAAATACCCTTTATTTGTTTATATTCAAATATATTTTTTAAAATTTCATCTTCAAGTTCTACAAGAGACGGTTTTGAAAGTTTTATTTTTAAATTTGGAGTATGCATAATGTCTTTTACCATATTGCTTAAATCCGGTTCATGTCCAACTATTGCCACTACGCCCCCTTTTCCGTTAAGTACTTTCTTAAGCTCGTTTATTCCACTACCCGGAAGTAAAAGAGAAGTCTCTTCATACTCGGCATTCTTATAAAATTTTCTTAGCACTTCAGCTGTCTGTTTTGCTCTTAAAGCTTTTGAAGTTATTATATAATCAATTCTAGGATATGCGATTTTTATTATCTCAAAAAACCTAAAGGCTCTTTTTACACCCCTACGCGTCAAAGGTCTATCAAAATCATGTCCTAAAAATTCATTTCTATTTACCGCTAACGAATGTCTTATAAATAAAACTTTCATAACTAATCCTTTAATAATTTCCATAATCGCAACTTTTAACAAAAGTTCCATCTAATTCTAAAGGCATTAATAATAAATGAAAATCTTTTGCTTTTTTACAATCAAAATATTCACTTTTATATTCCAAATCAAAAACAGGTTTTTTCTGAATTATAAAAGGTAACATATTCTTTGTTTCATTATATTCAATTTTTTCTTCAACAATGGAAAAATCAAAATAACTTGCAAGTTCATTAGCTTGGGAAAGGTCATTTTTAAGAGCTATTAAAAGACCTCTTTTTTTCGCCTCAATAGCTAAAAATTTATTATATTCAATTTGATCTTTGTCATTAATATCAAAACCACTATCTACTTCATATTCATTAACATTATCAGGGTCAATTCCATCACATCCTTTAATAACGGCTAAATCCATCCTTTTTTTCATTATATCTTTTACAATACTACTTTTTATATTAAGCCATCGTTCATCTTCCCATTTATCAAGTTTATTTCCTTTTACACTATCAGGAAACATATACGCATCTTTTCTCCAACTTTCAAAAGTACCGGCACTAAAATAACAAATTACAATTTTTCCTTTTGATTTTAACCTTTGAATAGTACTTTTATTTGTATCAAACAAATCTATATCATAAATACGTGCAGGAATATTTTCTTTAATTTTTCCTGTTAATTGAATATAAAAAGTATCATTTTTATCAAGATAATTTATTGAATTGAGAGTTGATAACTTTCCAATATTAAAGTATTCATATTCATCATTTTTATCCTTATCGATAGACCAAAAAGATAATATTCTAAGACCTTTTTTTAAAACATAATCTTTTAAAAGAGCAAAATCGTTTTTATACCAAACTTCGTTTTTTATATCATTTTTACCTATCATAGCAACTGCACCAATTTTATAATATAAATTTTTATCAACTTTCTCATCTTCCAAAACAGATTTTAAATACTTATTGGCATTATCTATCGCAGATTTTGAATAATTAAACATAACAGTTTTATTTGGATCATTAGCAGGATAATCTTCTCCATAATCCATAAGCATTAAATTATATGATTCAATGGATAAATTTAGTTCTTTTGCCAAATTAATTAAATTTTTAACAGATTCATTAAATCCTTCTGGCATTATAGGAAGAGTTAAAGATATTTTTAAATCAGGATATTCTTTTTTTAATTTTTTTAAAACTTTAAATCTTTTAATATTCGTATTTTCTTCATTAAGCATTCCACCTTCAATATCAAAATCAAACCATCTTATATTAGGATAAATTTGTAAAATATTTTTATAAACCATTAACAATTCATCTTCTTGACATTTATATGCCAACGATTTACCTTCAGCTCCGGCACCTCCAAAAGAAACTGCACCTTTTTGAACATAACCGGAATATTTTGATATATTACTTTCATCATCCCAATCCCAATGAGGTTTACATCCATCATCTCCTATTATAAAAGCATAAAAAAACTTTCCTTTTATCTTTGTTTGACTTCCTACAGGATTAAAAGGCATAAATTCCGTATAATTAAATGAAATGTTTACATCATCCGGAAAATAAACCCAAACACCTTCATTGGAATTTACTTTTTTAAACTTTGGATATTTAGTTTTTATTGAGGTATATACATACCATGCATTTTGTTTATACTTCCAGGCAAGAGGAACTTTCAAATTAAAAGAGCTTACTCCCCCTATAAGATTCCACCCTTTTTTAAAAATAAAAAAAAGTTTTTTTTGAGAACTAAAATTTATTTCATCATAACTCCAAAAACCTTCATAATTTTCTATAAAATCAAAAATATTATATTCTTTTTTTATTTTATTTAAAAGAGATAAATCTTTACTAAACCCATACCATTTAGTATCTTGATATTTCCATAATATCTTTGAATTTATTTTACAAATATTTCCTCTGTACCCTCCAGCCAATTGCCACGCCCACATATAGGTAAATAAAAATAAAACAATATACTTCATTATATCTTCCTTAATAAAACTCCAGTAAGATATAAGGAATTAGGTATGTTTAAAAGATACGGATGGTCAATATCCTGTTTCATAAATTCAATTACCTCCAGATATGAATTGTCAATAATACTGCTGCTAAGAGCCAAATCCAAAAGGTCTTTTGAGGTAATGGAATGCGAACAGCTAAAAAGTGCTAAATATCCGCCAACATCTAAGATTTTTAAAGAATTTACTATCAGATATTTCCATCCTTTAATAGCACCTTTTCTAGCGCTTTTATTTTTAGCAAAAGCCGGCGGGTCGATTATTATCAAATCATACGTGTTTTTTTCTTTTTCCAGAAATTTAAATACGTCCATTTTAACTATTTCATAATTCTCAACCCCGTTAAGCTC
>JBDONV010000084.1:0-12840 GCA_039831165.1 Nautiliaceae bacterium
CCATTGCTGACGGCCACAACCGTATTTTCAACCTCTCTTAACAAATCTTCTATCTGGTCAAAAGTTTCGTTAAGATTCCAGCCTATTCTTTCTTCTTTTGTTTTATCATCGTCCAAAATAATTCTGTGATAAATTTCACCTTCATACACTTTTTGCACAACGTCGTTTATTTTATCCAGAGTATCATTTGTCTCTTCTTTTTTCTTAATCCAAGGCAGCAAAGCGGCAATAATCAATATAAAACCAACACCATAATCAATTACAGAACTACCTGTTATTCCAAGATATACAGCCCCAATTAAACTTAAAACACTAATTAATATATTTAAGATAGAATTTAAATTTAGCTCCATCTTCATTTTTTATCCTTTTTGCAAATCAAATACAAGTTTTTGATATTTTTCAATTATATTTTCGTCTGTAGCTCCTAGCATTTCTTTTAAAAGTTCGTAGCTTGCACTCATACCTCCCTGCTTTTCCGCCTCTACCAATTTTTTATAAACCTCGCTCATAAATTCAACGCCTTTTCTGCTTGGTTTTTTTCTAAAAGAAGTATAACTGACAATATTGTCATTTAAGTCCAAATCAGGAGTAATATAAGCAAAAACCCAGTAAAACCCTCCGTCTTTTCTTAAATTTTTAACAAACCCGAAAAATTCCTGTTTATTCTGAATTAAATCCCAAAGAATTTTAAAAGCAATTTTAGGCATATCCGGATGTCGGATTATATTATGATTGGCTCCCATCAGCTCAAACCTGCTCCAACCGGCCATTTCTACAAATATTCTGTTGCAGTAGATAATATAACCCTTCGTATCCGTTTTAGATACGATAAAATCGTTATCGCTCATAACTTTTTCTATATTTTTAATCTCTTTTGGGGCGTCAAGTTTTGAAAGACGTTTACCGGCTTTTAACTTTTCCTGAATTCTCTTTTCATCTACCATGGCTTTTCCTTTCTAAAATGGTCTAAGCAAACTTAAAAACAGCATTATCATAAAAGAGATGTAACTAACCCAATATATTATTTCATATAATTTTGATGAAACCAATTTATTTTTTAAATAAACAAACGCTAAAAACAGATTTTCTATAATCATCAAAACGGCAAAACTGAGTTTTACATGAATCCATCCACCACTTTTAGCAATTCCTGGGTCTAAGAGCATAAGTTTGGTTCCCACAAATAAAACAACGACCATAAAAAACAGAGATAATATAAAAAAAATAAATTTATCCTGCGTATTGTTCTGTAATGATTTTATAAACTGCAATAAAAATATCGACCAACTTACAACTGCGATTATATGTAACACATAATAAAACAACTTTTCTCCTTTTATAAATAGCTGTTCATACACATAATTATACAAAAAATTCAAACTAGAAAATTATATCCAATATTTTTATATTTTTAACAAATTTTTAACAAAAAATAAAAAAAAAGTAATATTTATGGAATATAAGAGGTTTTAATAAAAAGAAGAAAAAGAAAAGAAAGGTTACTTAGGCTCTCTTGCCACTTCTTGGCCGTTTACTTTAACGATAACGTTGTTTTCATCAACGTCAAATTCAACTTTATCGCCTTCTTTTACTTTACCTTCAAGTATAAGTTCGGCTAGTTTATCTTCAACTACATCTGCAAGAGCTCTTTTTAAAGGTCTCGCACCAAAAATCGGATCAAACCCAACTTCGGCAATGAAGTCTTTTGCTCTATCGGTTAAAATAAGCTCAATATCTCTTTCAGCAAGTCTAGCTTTAATTTTTCTAAGCAATATATCCACAATTTGTTTAACTTGTTCTTTTCCAAGCGGATTAAATACCACCACTTCATCAAGTCTATTTAAAAATTCTGGTTTCATTCTTCTTTTAAGTTCAGCCCAAACCGCTTCTTTTCTAGCTTCTGGGTCTTTTATTTCCATAATAATATCGCTTGCAATGTTACTTGTTAAAATAATAATAGTATTTTTAAAATCAACCGTTACACCTTTATTATCTGTAAGTCTTCCATCATCAAGCACTTGTAAAAGAATGTTAAATACATCCGGATGCGCTTTTTCAATTTCGTCAAACAAAATTACGCTATACGGTTTTCTTCTAACCGCTTCTGTAAGTTGTCCGCCTTCTTCATATCCGACATATCCAGGCGCCGCACCGATAAGTTTTGATACGGAAATTTTATCCATATATTCACTCATATCAAATCTGATAAGAGCTTTTTCATCGTCAAACAAAAATCTTGCCAATGTTTTAGCTGTTTCGGTTTTACCAACACCTGTCGGTCCTAAGAACATAAAACTACCAATTGGTCTATTTGGGTCTCCAAGTCCGGCTTTGTTTCTTTTAATCGCACGAGCGACTGCTTTAATGGCTTCATCCTGACCTACAACCCATTTTTTAAGTTCGTCTTCAATATGCAATATTTTTTCAAGTTCGCTTTTTAGCATTTTGCTAACAGGAATTCCCGTCCATTTGCTAACGACGTTCGCAACCGCTTCTTCATCAACCGCACTTTTTAGAAGCGTTCCTTCTTTTTGCATTTCTTCCCATTTAGCTTCAAGCTCTTTTAATTTGTTTTGAAGCTCTACTATTTTACCGTATTCGATTTCGGCCGCTTTTTGGTAATTACCTTCTCTTTTTGCAATCTCAGCTTCGTTTTTGAGTTTTTCTATCTGCTCTTTTAAATTGGCGATTTCTTTAAGAATTCTTTTTTCTTCTTCGTATTTAGCTTCGAGTTTTCTTTTTTCCTCTTCAAGGTTTGCAAGTTCTTTTTCTATTTCTTCAAGTCTTTTTTTAGCCTTATCTGTTTTTGCGCCTTCCATTTCGATTGCTTGTTTTTCAACCATAAGCTGTTCTATTTCTCTTTTTATTTTTGCAAGCTCAAAAGGTTCGCTTTCGATTTGCATTCTAATCTCAGCCGCTGCTTCGTCAATTGCGTCAATCGCTTTATCAGGCAAAAATCTGTCTGTAATATATCTGTCAGTCAGTTTTGCAGCCGCAACCAACGCTTCGTCAAGAATTTTTACCTGATGGTGAGCTTCAAGTCTGTCTTTTAAACCTCTTAAAATTCTAATAGCCTCATTTACGCTAGGCTCATTAACCATTACAGGCTGAAATCTTCTTTGAAGCGCAGCGTCTTTTTCAAAATACTTTCTATATTCTTTTAATGTCGTCGCACCGATGGTTCTTAGCTCTCCTCTTGCAAGTGCCGGTTTTAAAATATTTGCCGCGTCCATACTACCTTCGCTAGCACCTGCACCAACAATGGTATGGATTTCGTCTATAAACAAAATTACATCAGGATTTGCTTTTACCTCATCAACAACGGCTTTAAGTCTGTCTTCAAATTCACCTCTATATTTAGCTCCGGCGATAAGAGCCGTCATATCAAGAGCTATAATTCTTTTATTTTGAAGACTAGTCGGTACCTCTTTTTTTACAATTCTCTGAGCAAGCCCTTCCACAAGAGCCGTTTTACCAACACCCGGTTCTCCTAATAAAATAGGATTGTTTTTTGTTTTTCTAATAAGAATTTGAGTCATTCTGTTAATTTCCTCATCCCTTCCGATTACCGGGTCAAGCTCCCCATCTCTTGCTTTTTGAGTAAGGTCTATTCCGTATTTGTTAAGAGCGTCAAGATTTTCATCGGCACTTTTACTTTCGATTTTTTTATCTCCTCTTATTGCTTCAAGTGTTTTTTTAAGTTCCATTAAATCGACAAATTTTCCAAGTATATCTTTAAATCTGTCAAGATTTGCTATAAGCCATGTATCCACTGCTACATATTTATCTCCAAGTTTTGTAGCGTAAGCTTCCGCTTGTTCAAGACTTTGAATAAGTTCTCTTCCTATTCTTATAGATTCTTTTGAAATGTTGTCCACTTTTGGAAGTCTGTCAACTGCGCTTTTTACCTCAAGCTCGATTGCAACTTTATCAACGCCCATTTTATTAAGAGCTTGATTAAGCACAGTATTTGTATTTGTCAAAAGACCCCATAATACATGTAAAGGATGTACTTCCGGGTTTTTATTATGTAAAGCCAGACTAAGTCCGCTTTCAATTGCTTCCATCATCTGATTGGTTAATTTTTCGAATAATTTTTCCATATTCTCCTCCTTAAAAGTTTTAGTTAACGTAATTATAACAGCTTTAGTCAATCTATGTCAAGGTTTTTAAATTGCTTTTTTTATGATTTTTTTTACTTTTAAGGTACTTACTGAATACACTCAATAAAAGAGCAAATTTTTAAACATTTCGTAAAAGCGTTAAAATTTACAATTGTTTTATTTTATTTACTCAGTGCCACTTTTAAAGTTACTTGATTTTTCACATAAATTAAAATAGAATTTCAAAAACTCCAAGGAGACGCATTGAAAAAACTTCTGTTTGCATTACTTCTCATAACATCCGTTTTTGCCGAATCCCAACAAACGAGACTTCAGGCATACGAAAAATTCATAAAAGTGGTCAATATGATAGAAGCGTATTATGTTGACGACATCAATACGACAACCATTATTAATAAAGCCCTAAAAGGACTCCTTCCGGAACTTGACGCACATTCCAGTTATCTTGACAAAAAAGCCTACAAAGAACTTAAAGTACAAACTAGCGGAGAATTCGGAGGACTTGGTATAGTAGTCGGTATGAGAAACGGTGTTTTAACCATCATCTCTCCTATAGACGATACACCGGCTTACAAAGCTGGACTTAAAGCTGGAGATATCATTCTTAAAATAAACGATAAAGCTACTATAGATATGACGCTTGACGAAGCCGTAAATCTTATGAGAGGAAAACCCGGCACCAAAATAACGCTTACTATCGTAAGAAAAGGTCAAAAACCTTTTAAAGTGACTATTACAAGAGCAATTATAAAAGTAAAATCGGTAAAAGCCAAAGATTTGGAAAATTATCCCGAAATAAAATATATAAGAATAAGCAGTTTTGACAAAAACGTAGTTTCATCCCTTAAAAAAACGCTTAAAAAACTTAAAAAAGAAGGTAAAAAAGGAATTATAATAGATTTAAGAAACAATCCTGGAGGTCTATTAAACCAGGCAGTGGGAACGCTTGATTTATTTATAGATAAAGGCGTTTTAGTATCCCAAAAAGGAAGAGTAAAAAGAGAAAACGAAACTTATTATGCTCACAGTGCCGGTACTTATAAAAACATTCCTATAGTCGTGCTTGTAAACGGAGGAAGTGCAAGTGCGAGTGAAATCGTAAGCGGAGCACTTCAGGACCACAAACGTGCGGTAATAGTAGGAGAACAGACTTTCGGTAAAGGAAGCGTACAGGCTATTTTACCGGTAAATAAAGACGAAGCAATAAGATTAACAGTTGCCAGATACTATCTTCCAAGCGGAAGAACAATCCAGGCAAAAGGAGTAACACCTGATATTATCGTGCATCCGGCTGAGATAAAAGAAATAAACGAAACCGAACAGATTAAAGAAGCCAATTTAAAAGCTCATTTAAAAGCCGAACTTGAAAAAAT
Source organism: Nautiliaceae bacterium (assembly GCA_039831165.1). Lineage (GTDB taxonomy): Bacteria > Campylobacterota > Campylobacteria > Campylobacterales > Nautiliaceae > Caminibacter. The sequence continues at coordinate 5,501 of JBDONV010000084.1, forward strand.
AGACGGTAAAAAACAGGTTAAAAAAGAAGAAAAAAATCTCAAAAAAATAGACGGGGATTTACAGCTGTTAACGGGGGCTAATATTTTAAAAGCGCTTATAATAGCAAATCAAAATTCAAGATAAAGGAGCATTATGGAATTGTTATACGAAGGAAAAGCCAAAAGAATTTACCAAACAGATAAAGAAAACGAGGTTATATGCGAATTTAAAGACTCCCTGACGGCCTTTAACGGAGAAAAAGCTTCGCAAGAAAGCGGAAAAGGAGCACTTAACTGCGCTATTACAACACTTATTTTCGAAGCTTTAGAAAAAGAAGGGATTCCCACCCATCTTATCAAACAGATTGACGAAACTAAACAACTTGTAAAAAAAGTCGATATTATACCCATAGAAGTGGTCGTTAGAAATATCGTAGCCGGAAGTCTGGCAAAAAGACTGGGATTAAAAGAAGGCACTAAACTGCCTTTTGCCATTGTCGAATTTTATTATAAAAACGACGAACTTAACGACCCTCTTATAAATGACGACCATGCTATGATTTTAAATCTTGTAAAAGACAGAAAAGAACTTGACACTCTTAGAGAATACGGAAGAAAAGTAAACGAATTTTTAATGGATTTTTTTGACAAAGTGGGATTAATTTTAGTAGACTTTAAAATAGAATTCGGAAAAGACGAAAACGGAAATATTATTTTAGCGGATGAAATAACACCGGATTCATGCAGATTATGGGATAAAGAAACGGGTAAAAAACTTGATAAAGACCTGTTTAGATTCAATCTGGGAGATATTAAAGAAGCTTACAGCGAAGTATTAAACAGACTAAAGGAAGCAAAATGAAAGTAGCCGTAAACGTTCATCTTAAAAAAGGTGTTTTAGACCCTCAGGGAAAAGCCGTTTTACATGCTCTTGAAACGCTTGGATTCAAAGACGTTAAAGACGTAAGGGTAGGAAAACAAATTATTATAGACATAGACACAGATGACAGAGAAAAAGCTGTTAAAGAAGCCGAAGAAATGGCAAAAGAACTTCTCGCAAACCCGGTAATAGAAAATTACGAAATAGAGGTTAAGGAATGAAAGTAGGAGTAGTGGTATTTCCCGGGACAAACTGCGACAGAGACACAAAATGGGCTTTTGAAAAGCTCGGAGCGAACGCAGATTTTATATGGCACAGCGAAGAAAATTTGAAAAATTACGATTTAATAGTCCTGCCCGGGGGATTTAGTTACGGAGATTATTTAAGAAGCGGGGCTATTGCCAGATTTTCTCCAATTATGAACGCTGTTAGTGAATATGCAAAAAAAGGCGGATATGTTCTTGGCATATGCAACGGTTTCCAAATCCTTCTGGAATCTCATTTATTACCGGGGGGAATGACAAGAAACGAAAATTTGCACTTTATTTCAAAGTTTCATCATCTAAAAGTAATAAACAACGATAACAAATTCCTGCAAAATCTAAATGTAGGAGATATTATAAATATTCCTATAGCACATGCGGAAGGTAATTATAAAGTAGATGAAGATACTTTAAAAAGAATGTACGACAATGGGCAGGTAATTCTCAAATACTGCGACGCGCAAGGAAACGAGCTTAATCCTAACGGCAGCGTTGACTCAATTGCCGGAATATGTAATGAAACTAAAAACGTTTTCGGGCTTATGCCTCATCCAGAAAGAGCAATGGAAAGTATTTTAGGAGGAGAAGACGGAATTAAAATGCTTGAGGGGTTTTTTAAATGAAAAAACTGCTTTTAATAACCATTTTTCTTTTTTCTTCTCTTTTTGCATATAAAATAGATATAACTACCTGGGGAAATAAAGATACTTTTTACGGTTTTTTGAAAAAAAATTCCCTTCCTCTTAAAATATACTACAATCTACCTGCTAAAATAAAAAAAATGGTAAGAAGAATTCCCGTCGGTTCAACGGTATTTATTCTTAAAAACAATAACGAAATAAAACAAGCTCTTATACCTCTAAATTCTAAAGAACAACTTCAAATTCTAAAAAAAAATAATAAGTACATCTCAAAAATCGTACCTATTGTTTACGAAACTCAAAAAAAATACGCAGAAGTAGAAATAAACAATTACTTAAGTTACGACTTGTATAAAGCTACACATTTAAGAAGTCTTACCTCAAAACTGATAAATATATTCGAAGATAGGGTAAATTTCAGAGCTATTCCGAAAAACACCAAAATAAGAATTCTTTATGAAGAAAAACTGAGATTTGGAAAAGTAAAAGACGTAAAAATTATTTTTGCGGAAATAAAAAACAGATATTTCGATTATACCGCTTTTTATAACCCTGAAGACGGAAGATATTATGACAGGGAAGCCAAAAGTTTAAAAGGAATGTTTTTAAAAGCACCTCTCAAATATACAAGAATTTCTTCTAAATTCGGTATGAGATTTCATCCCATTTTACATAAATGGAGAATGCACGACGGAATAGATTACGTAAACAGACCGGGCACTCCTATACATACTGTGGCGGATGGGAAAGTTATTTTTAAAGGATGGATGGGAGGATATGGAAAAGCTGTAAAAATAAAACATAAAAACGGATACGTAACCCTTTACGCCCACTTAAAAGGATGGCCAAGAGGTCTTTATGTAGGAAAATGGGTAAAACAGGGGCAAACAATAGGATATCTCGGAAACACGGGACTCTCAACCGGACCTCATCTACACTTCGGAGTTATGAGATACGGAAGATGGATAAATCCGGCAAAACTTAAAAACTCCGTCAAAATAGCTCTAAAAGGAAAACAAAAAGAAAAATTCTTAGCGTATGTAAATTCTTTAATTAAAGAAAACAACATAGCCCTCAAATGAAAAAGCTCATCTTTTTCATTCCTCTTTTATTATTCTCTTTTATCAAATATCAGAATTTAAAATCTTTTTACTATCAAAACCAGATAGTCCATTTAAAAGCCAAAATTATCTTCTCACAAGAGACAAACTTAAGCGTTCTGCCTACATATAAAGTCGAAACCTACCTAAAAAAAATAAACCCTTTTCTTTACGAATTAGATATCATTTTTAAAGCCGACAACAATCCCGAAAACAAAATATTTTTAATTACGGACAAAATAGAAACAATAAACCTAAACTCTCTTATAAAAACCGTCCCTATCCAAAAACCTCCCCTATTTTCAAACGTTTTTGCCAAAAACCTGACGGTAATTAATCCGATATCTTCTCTATATCAAAAAAACAGAATTTTAATCTCTTTTACAATCAAATGCGACGAATGCAATATTGAAGATTTTTCACTTCCGATTGCTGAACAAAACCTTACATTAAAATCAAAAAACGAAGCGAGTTATTACGCCATAATCCCTAAAAACAAAAAATTTTTTACTTTTTATTATTTTAACCTTTTACAAAACAAATTTGACAAAATAACGATTCCAATCAAGTTAAAACAAGAAACCATCAGCACTCAGACAAATATAAATCCTGAAAACCAGACTTTTTTTACTCCCGTAAATACACTTTTATTAGGCGTTATAGCGTTTTTTTTAATAATTTTTCTTATTTACCAGCAAATATGGATACTGCTTTTCCCTTTAATAATAAGCGGATATTTAATTTTTCAGATAATCCCCAAAGGCAGTGTAATTTTAAAACCAAATACAGCTATACATATTCTTCCAACCTCAAAATCAACCGTAATATATGAGACAAAAACACCTATAAATGCTACAATTTTAAAAAAAATGGATGGATATATAAAAGTAAAAATAAACAATAAAATAGGATGGGTAAAAAATGAAAATACTAAATAGTATAATCAGTTCAGTTAAATTTTTATACGGGTTTGGTTTTTTAGCTATAGTTTCTATTCTTATAGCCATCAACCCCAAATGGGAACTTAAACTTAGAAAAAAAGCTTCAAAAATTTTAACGAGTTTAATTGCTAAGGAAATTATTATAGAAGGTGAAATCGACCCCACAGCCAATATACTTATGGGAAATCATACAAACAACCTTGATATACCGCTTATGGAAACCGTCTACGGAAATGAAAAAATAATATGGGTTGCCAAAGATGAAATAGCAAAAATGCCCATTTTTAAATATCTTGTTACAAAAAGCGATATGATTCTTGCAAATAGAAACGATAAAAGAGCTATCATAAAAATGATAAAAGATATAAAAGAAAAAACGCAAAAAGGATATAAAGTATTTTTATTCCCCGAAGGTACGAGAAACAAAGGCGATTATACAAAACTTTTAACATTCAAAAACGGACCAAAGGGGATTGTGGAAAAACTAAACCTTAAAGTCCAGCCGTTTGTAATAATAAATCTACCAAAAGCTTTTAAGAAAAACCCTTTTAGAATAGAAAAACAAAAAATAAAAATTGTTTTTTTAAAAAGTTTTTATCCATATGAGGGATGGTATGAAGATATGAGAAACAATATGCAGCAAATTTTGGATAAGGAGTATAAAAAATGAAAATAGATACTTATCTTGCTATTGGAATTGGAGGATTTATAGGGGCGATTTTAAGGGCCTATACCACAGGACTCGTAAACGGTATCGTAAAACACGACATACCGTTTGGAACGCTTGCGGTCAACTGGATAGGCAGTCTTATTTTAGGTATTTTAATAGGACTTATCCAGTTTCATATTATAGAAAATCCTTATCTTAAATCACTCCTTACAACGGGAATGATGGGAGCTTTAACTACTTTTTCTACTTTTGCTATTGAAAGTTTTTTTCTTATAAAAAACGGGCTTATTATTGAAAGCCTCACGTATATTCTGTTAAATGTAATAGGCAGCATTATTTTAGCAGCCGGAGGCTTTAAAGCCGTTCAGGCGATTTATGGATAATTTCGCCCTGTTTTTATCCTTTTTATGGTTTTCGTTTTTTCTTTTTACCACCTTTTACTTCTACAGTCTTTTTAACTACAGAAAAAAACTAAAAAAATTAAAAAACAGACCTCTTGAACAAAAATACATACAATACATCCAAGACATACCTCTTTATAAAAACCTGCCCGAAAAATATAAAAAAACCATGGATTATAAAATACAGAGATTTTTTATCGAAAAAGATTTTATCCCTTCTTATATAAAATTAACCGAAGAAATAAAAACCCTTATCGCTTTTTACGGATGCATTTTAAGCGTAGCATACGAAGAATTCTGTTATCCAAATTTAAGATATATATATATTTACCCAAAAGCTGTCAAAAAAAACATAAAAAGAGAATATATCGTAGAAGAAGATGTAATAATAAGCGGAGAAGCTCTTCAAGACAGCGTAATTATCTCATGGCACGACGCCAAATATCAGATAAAACACAATAAAAAAAGAAACGTTATAGTACACGAATTCGCCCATATGCTCGATTTTGCCGACGGAGCGGCTGACGGAGCTCCTCCTATGTCAAAAGAGATGTTTAAAGAATGGAAAAAAACGGTTTTAAGAGAATATAAACTGCTTTTAGAAAAAAAAAGACACCACTTAAAAATAGAAATAGACGAATACGCCCTGACAAACGAAGCCGAATTTTTTGCGGTTATAACGGAATATTTTTTCTGTAATCCAAAATTTTTACATTACCATTTTCCAGATATTTACGAAGAGCTGAAAAAATTTTACCGTATTGACACCTTAATAATTTTGGAGGAATAAATGTATGCAAATATAAAACACCTTCATCTTTTAAAATTCAATAACTGCGAAAACTGCACGGAATGCTGCAAAAATAAATTCTTAGCTCCGTTAGTGCTTGATGATTTTGAAAAAGTATGCGACTATTTTCCCATAGTAATCGCAAAACTCGAAGTATTCAAGCCCGTAATGCTTTTAAGCACGGAAAAAGGGTGTCCTTATCTTCAAAATGACAAATGCTCTATATACGAACAAAGACCTCCGGCATGTAAAATTTATCCTTTTTCTCCATGGTATGATTCTATACTTCTTGATTTAAGCTGCCCTGGAGTCGGTACCCAAGGGTTATTTCTTCCGCTTACAAAAAAAGAATTTTGTTCATCCTCTTTTTTTGATGAAAGAGTTATCAATATAAAACAAAAACTTATCAATACCGCAAAATGGCTTGAAAACAAAAAAATAACTCCGATAGGCTCGGTAAAAAACATAGAAATATTTCAAATTTCAAACCCAAAAGACAAATATGACTTAATTCATAAAAAATCTCTTAAATTTTTAAAAAATTACGAAAATTTAATAAAAAAACCCTTGAATTAAAATCAAATTTTGTCTATAATTTCACCCACACAACGAAGAGTTGTGAGAGATGACCCGTTAGCTCAGTCGGTAGAGCATCTGCCTTTTAAGCAGAGGGCCGCTGGTTCGAATCCAGCACGGGTCACCATGTGTCCCCATCGTCTAGTGGTCTAGGATACCGCCCTTTCACGGCGGCGACACGGGTTCGAATCCCGTTGGGGACGCCACTTCGAAATACTTTATTAACTTTTAACTATTGACACTTTTTATAAACTTGGTCGCTTAGCTCAGCTGGGAGAGCACCAGCCTTACAAGCTGGGGGTCGCAGGTTCGAGCCCTGCAGCGACCACCATCTACAATGCCAATCTGGAGCCGTAGTTCAGCTGGTTAGAATGCCGGCCTGTCACGCCGGAGGTCGCGGGTTCGAGTCCCGTCGGCTCCGCCATTATTTCAAAAACTACTTAAATTCGATATCTCTCAAAAATTAACGAGGTAAGTGTCAGTCGTTTTAGACTCATTTTCTGACAATTTAACTGATAAATGCTGTATCGTTCGGAGTGTAATAATTAGGATTTTTCGAAAACGCTGTATCCCTTATCATAATTGTGTTATATCCTAAATTCCAAAAGTTTTTATTATCAGACATTTCGGCAAACGGATTATTCGTAGTTAAATTATAGCTTTTTAAATTTTTTGCTTTTTCATTTGCTACATTTACTATAAAATCTCCTTTTTTTGAATCTATAACATTTTTAAATTCATCGGACATCATCTAATCTTCACTATAATAGCCTATCATTTCGAATACAATAGCACCTAAAAATTGAGTTTTATTTAAAAATTTTGCATAAACAAATTGCTTTTGAAAAATCTGTTAAATGATGTTAGTTTTTCTACTATTTGTTTCATACTTTCCCCTTTTTAGGGAAAGTATAAATTATTTGTTGTTATATTGTGGCTGGTTTAGCTTTTTTTCAACAGTTTCAATAATACTTTTTATATCGTTTGCAATTTCTTCTACTTTTTCTGAATCAAATAAATCTTTTAACTCAACCTCCTTTCTCGCCAACCAATAATCATCATTAAAAGTATAATTCCAATTTAAGTTATTTTCATTTTC
>JBDONV010000228.1:0-3610 GCA_039831165.1 Nautiliaceae bacterium
CAAGCTATTTTCGTTCCCCTTTAGTCAGTTCCTAGTACACGGCTGTTTCATGCTAAAGTAATTTAAGCAATTTATCAATTTCACCTCCTAATAATCTAACGGCACTTTTTATTGAAGTATATTTTAAATTTCTAAAAGCATTTATTGCAACATTTGTTATAAGTGAAAACATTTCAGGTGCATTTCCTTTTTTGATTTTTAAATTATCTTCATCAAATGTAACATCTTTTACATAATGTAGGGAATTTTCTATACTCCAATGTAATCTAATGCCTTTATTAAACTCTTTTGCACATAAAGTGGCTGATGAAATATAATAACTAATCTCTTTTGAAATTTTATTAGTTTTGATTGTTTTGGTTTCTCTTGTAACTTTTATTATTCTTTTTAAGTTTTTCCATTTTTCAGTATCTATTAAATATAAATCATCATAAACTTCCGCTTTTCTTTTTTCAATTCTGCCTCTGTTTTTCTCAATACTTTCATCTGTATCTATAGGATTTGAGAGGGATGTATTAAATTTTATTTGTTCATATAATTTATTTTGATTTTTTTTTCACTTGAATTACATAATCATTGCCGCTTTTTATTATCTCTCTTACCGTATCCTCCTGAGCATGCATAGCATCAAGTGTTATTATCATTTCTTTTAAAGGAAACTCTCTTAACATCTCCTGAACTTTCGGTATCTCATTGCTTTTATTGTCTACTTTGTTTGATATTAATGCTTTTTTAGATTTGCTTGCAAAAAAGGTTACCATATGCACTAATTCCTCATCTTCTTTTGAACCGTTTATACTCTTTCCGTCAACACTTATCCATTTCTCATTCTCTTTTTCAAAATAATTTAACACCCAATTTTCAATTGCTTTTTTAAACTCTTTTATGTCTAAATTTATTAAAACTCTCCTGATTGTCAAAAAACTTGGCAATTTGTCATTTCTTGGTTTTAAATATTTAATTAACTCCTTTTTATGTTTTTTGACAAAATCACCAAGTGCTCTATATCCTAAATAATCACTCATTGTTCCTAATATTGCTATCATCAAAACAACATCAATGCTATGCATTCTGCCTTGACCTCTTCTAAAATCCCTTATTTTTTTTAATTCCTCTCTTAAGCTTACTCTTTCCATATTTAATCTAAGCAATTTCTATTTCAGCATGAAACAGCCCTGCGGTGAAAACTATATCCCCGGGGGAGTCGGGAGAATAATTGAGTTTTAGTTTAAAAATTTTTTAAATTCTTCAAACGGCATAGGTTTTGCAAAATAAAATCCCTGTAAATAATCACATTCAAGATTTTGTAAAATTTTTACCTGATTTTCGTTTTCAACTCCTTCCGCAATTGTTTTAATATTGAATTTATGGGCGAAATCAATAATTGTGTCTACTATTGCTCTGTCTTTTTGAGAATTTTCAATGTTTTTTATAAAACTCATATCTATTTTAAGAAAATCTATCGGTAAATCTTTTAAATAAGTCAAAGATGAATATCCCGTTCCAAAATCGTCTATTGAGATTTTAATTGCTTTTATTTTAAAAAATTCTAAAATCTTTCTTGTATATTCTATGTTATAAGCAAGTTCTCTTTCCGTTAATTCTATTACTATAGGCAAATTGGTTACGTTTCCAAAAAGTGATTTGATATGGTTTTCGTCTCTTAAAGAAGCTCCGGAAATATTGAAAGATATAGGAAAGTTTGCTTCTTTTAGATATTGAAGATATTTTGAGAACATCAATTTTTCTATTTCTTTTATTAAAGCGCTTTTTTCAGCGTATTCTATAAATTTATAAGGAGGTATTATTTCTCCGTCGTGTATGATTCTAAGAAGACTCTCAGCTCCTGCAGTCTTTAGAGTTTTTGAATCTACATAAGGTTGAAAAAAATATTCAAATTCTTCATTTACAAGAGCGTGTTTTATTAAAAATTTAGCCTGCTGATACTCTTCTATATGTTTGTGTATTTCCTGATTGTAAAACTCAAATTCGTTTTCACCTTTTTGTTTTGCTATTTCAAGGGCTATCAGGGCTTTTTCTATAAGTGTGGAAATATCTTTTCCGTCTTTAGGATATAAAGAAATCCCTATATTTATACTTGTTTCCGTATTTAGAATTTTTGTGTTTTTAAGTTTGTTTATTACCCTGTCTATTATTTTATATAAAGAAGACAGGTCTTCATATTCTATAAATACGGCAAATTCGTCCGCATTTAATCTGGCTATTATATCGCTTTCAAAAAAGATACTGTTTAGGTATTCGGCGAATTTTTTTAAAAACGCATCTCCCGTTTCTTTATTGTAAAAATGATTTATCAGTTTAAAATCTTTAATATCTATAATTAAAAGGGCGAATTTTTTATTTTGGTTATGTTTTATAAGTTCTGATGTTTTTTTAATAAAGCTTTCTCTGTTTAAGAGCCCTGTAATTAAATCGTTTTCTTTTATTATTTTAAGTTGTCTTTTTAATTTGTATTCGTTTGTTATGTCTGTAGCTATGGAAATATAATATCTTTCCCCATTAGGAGTTGTTACAGGTACAATTTTATCTCTTAAGTAAAAAAACGAACCGTCTTTTGCTTTGTTTACTATAATTCCTTCGAAAATTTTCCCCTCTTTAATGCTGTTCCATAAGTGTTCGTAAAAAGAGGGAAGATGGAAACCTGATTTGAATATTTTAGGATTTTTTCCTTTTAATTCTTCTAAAGAGTATTGGCTTAGTTCTTCTACGGTTTTATTGGCGTACAAAATTTTGCCGTCTGAATCCGTTATGACCACCCATGCGAAAGATTTGTTGAATGCTTCTTGAAGAAGTTTAAAAAATTCCTCTTTTTCTATTTTTTTAACTGCAAATTCCAAATCCTTTTTTAGCTCTTCAAAAATAAATTTTATGTTTTCGTCAAAATCATTTATATATTTAGAAGCTATACCGATTGCTGCTATAAGCTCTTTATCTTTAAAAATAGGCACAAACACCAACGACCTGAAATTTAGTTCTTTTAGAATACTAAGTAATTCCCGGTTTGGAAAATCAATTTTTTCTATATCTTCTATAAGCATAATTTGATTTTCAACCATATATTTTGCGGCAAGACATATATTTTTATCTGCTGAAGGTTTTAGGTGTTTTTTTAAAAACTCCATAAGTTTATCGTTATAATTTCCAAGACAGTATTTAGGGTTTAATTTGTTTTTTTCTTTTACGGAGATGCATACAAATTCGAATTTTCCGTTTGAATATAATGATTTTGCAGTATTGTAAAAAATTTCGTTTAGCGTTTCATGAAATATTATAATATGATTAATATCTTTAAGAATTTTTATTAAAGAATCTTTTTTTATTTCATTTGTAACATTTATTCCTATAACAAGACCGGCAAAAGAGCCTTCATATTTAATAGTTTTGGTAAAAAATTTTACATAAAGGCGTTTATTTGAAGGAGTAATTATTTCTTCGTTTTCATAATATTTTTGAAACTTTTCACCTTTTAATCTTTTTTGGATTATTTTCTTAATGGCTTTTTGTTTTTCTGAAGAAGCGAAAAGCTCTTCCGGTCTTAAATTATCGATAATCTTTTCTTTTGGGATTTCTAGCATTTTCGCAAAATAGT
>JBDONV010000087.1:0-12413 GCA_039831165.1 Nautiliaceae bacterium
TTTTTTATTCAAACGAAAAACTTGACAATAACTTTTATTTTGGAAGAAGTAAAATTACGTTTACCCCTAAAAGATTTGATATCATTATAAAAGATAACTGGGCATATTTTTATTTAAAGGAAGAACATTGAAAGTGGCAATAGTCGAAGATGACATAAATATGAGAAAATCCCTCTCCCTTGCTCTTAAAAGCGAAGGTTTTGAAGTAGTGGAATTTAGAAACGCTGTTGACGCTTTAAAAAAACTTGATAAAAACGTTGATGTAATCGTTACCGATATTACTATGCCAAAAATGGACGGAATAGAGTTTGTAAAAGAGCTTAACGGAGAATACGACGTTATTATGATTACCGGAAATGCCACTCTTAATAAAGCTATTGAGTGTATAAGACTTGGAGTAAAGGATTTCTTAACAAAACCTTTTGAGATAGAAGATTTAATAGAAGCCATAAAAAGAAATGTTAAAGTAAAAGAAAAAACAAAAGGTAAAAAAGTTTTTATAAAACCTAAATTTGTAGCCGTTGATGAAAATACCAAGAAAGTTCTTGAAATAGCAAAAAAAGTGGCTCCAACAAATGCAAACGTTATGCTTCTTGGAGAAAGCGGGGTTGGAAAAGAGGAGTTTGCCAAATTTATTCACGAAAACAGCCAAAGAAGCGGCAAATTTATAGCCGTAAATATGAGTGCCATTCCTGAAAATCTTATAGAAAGTGAACTTTTCGGGTATGAAAAAGGAGCTTTTACAGATGCTGTAAAAGAAAAACCCGGTCTTTTTGAACTTGCCGAGGGGGGAACTCTTTTTTTGGACGAAATAGGAGAAATGCCTTATAATCTTCAAGCTAAACTTCTTAGGGTTTTACAGGAGAGGGAGTTTTACAGGCTTGGAGGTACAAAGCCTAAAAAACTTGATGTTAGAATAATAAGCGCCACCAATCAAAATGTAGAAGAGATGATAAAAAATAATAAATTCAGAGAGGATTTATATTACCGTCTTAATACTATTCCTATTAAAATTCCGCCTCTTAGAGAGAGAAAAAATGATATACTTCCAATTGCCGAAAATATTTTAAAAAACGTTACAAAAGAATACGGCTTAGATAAAAAAGTTTTGGATGAGAAAGCGAAAAATAAGCTTTTAAGTTATGAATGGCCCGGAAATATAAGAGAACTTATAAATGTAATTCAAAGGGCGGCGATTTTAAGCGAAGGTGAAATTATTACCGATAAAGATATCTATTTTTAAAGGAGAGAATTATGTATAATGTAGCAATTGTGGGTGCGACTGGAGCTGTTGGAGAAGAATTTTTAAGGGTACTTGAGGAGTATGATTTTCCTATTAAAAAACTCGTACCTCTTGCAAGTGCCAGAAGCGTAGGTAAAGAAGTTGAGTTTAAAGGTGAAACTTATAAAGTAAAAGAACTGACTTGCGAAGTATTTGACGAGGAAGATATAGATATAGCGTTTTTCAGTGCCGGAGGAAGCGTCAGTGCGAAATTTGCTCCTTGTGCGGTAGAAGCCGGAGCTGTTGTTATCGACAATACGAGCTATTTTAGAATGGACCCTGAGGTTCCTTTGGTAGTGCCTGAGGTAAATCCAGAAGATATTGTTTTTTGGAAGAAAAAAGGGATTATCGCAAATCCTAACTGTTCTACCATTCAGATGGTAATTTCTTTAGCTCCCCTTCATAAAGAATTTGGAATAAAAAGAGTTGATGTGGCCACTTATCAGGCTGTAAGCGGTGCTGGTAAGAAAGGGATGGAGGAACTTTTTGAGCAGATGAGGGCGCTATTCAATTTTAAGCTGGATAAAAAAGTGGAAGAGAGAGAAGTTTTTCCTTGGCAGATAGCTTTAAATGTTATTCCGCATATAGATAAGTTTATGGAAGGCGGATGGACAAGAGAAGAGCTTAAAATGGTAAATGAAACCAATAAGATTATGCATTCAAATATTCAAGTTGCCCCTACATGCGTAAGAGTACCGGTACTTAGAAGTCACAGCGAAGCTATTACTATTTACTGCGAAAAAGACGTAGATGTTGAAAAAGCAAGGGAAGTTTTGGCTAATTTTGAGGATGTAAAAGTTATAGACAATCCTGAAAAAAACGAGTATCCTATGCCTGTAATCGCTACGGATACCGATTATGTTTACGTAGGTAGAATAAGAAAAGATTTATATGACCCAAAAGTTTTGCATTTCTTTAACGTTGCCGACCAGTTAAGAGTAGGTGCGGCTACAAATGCCGTGAGAATAGGACTTAAATGGATAGAAATGGAAGGCGAGGAATTTTTGAAGGGAAAGGGTAAATAATGGAAAAAAGAGGCTTTTTAGAAGCTATTTTTGAAGGAAGTTTATGGCGAGGGAGAATGATTGCCATTTTAGCGGTTATTTTTGGAATGGTAGGGGCTATTATTTTGTTTTTGATAGCGAGTTATGATGTTTATGAAATGGCTATTGTTACGTTTAAGTTTTTCTTTGCCCATTATCATCCAGAAAATTTTCATGAAATTATTATAGGCGGAATTATAGGGGCGGTTGATTTATATCTTATTGCCGTAGTATTGCTGATATTTTCTTTTGGTATTTACGAACTTTTTATCAGTGAAATAGACGATGCAGAACAGAGTGAAGTGGGAAATAAAATACTTGCGATTCACAGTCTTGACGAGCTTAAAGACAAGCTTGGAAAAGTAGTCGTTATGGTGCTTATAGTGAGTTTTTTTAAGAAAGTTATGCATATGGATTTCGGCACTCCTTTAGAAATGCTTTATTTAGCGGGAAGTATTCTCGCACTAGCCCTTGCACTTTATTATATGCATAAAGGCGAACATTAATTAAGTTAAAAGTGTAAAATTAAAAATGGAAAATTAAGGATATATTATGAAATATATATTCGGTCCCGTAGCTTCAAGACGTTTTGGGATGAGTCTTGGAGTGGACCTCTCCCCCGATAAAAAAAGATGCAATTTTGATTGTATTTACTGTGAACTCGAACCTGCAAAACCTGTAACAGTATATGATAATCCTCCGGAAGTCGAAGAGATATTAAAAGAGGTAAAAGAAGCCCTAAAGCAGTATGATTTTGACGTTTTAACCGTTACAAGTAACGGAGAACCGACTTTATATCCTTATTTAAATGACTTAGTAAAAGGGCTTAAAAAGACAGAAAAAAAACTTCTTATTTTAAGTAACTCTTCTACTATAGATAATCCAAAAATACAAGCCGTTCTTAAAAAATTTGATATAGTAAAACTTTCTTTGGATGCCGTCACTCCTTCGGTTTTTAAAAAAATAGACAGGCCTGCAAAAGGTATAGATATTGGGAATATTATAAATGGGATGAAAGAGTTTAGAAAAATATATGAAGGCGAACTTGTTATAGAAATTTTAGTGGTAAAAGGAATTAACGATAAGGAAGATGAGTTTAAAAAAATAAATGAAGTGTTAAGAGAAATAAAACCAGACAGGGTTGATATTTCTACCATAGACCGTCCGCCGGCTTATAAGATTGAAGGTGTTAGTTTAGAGCGTCTTTTTGAATTGTCTTCTTTTATAGAAAATCAAAAAATTTTTATTCCGACAAGGGAAAAAATAAATTTTAAAATAGAACAACTTACTAAAGAAGAATTGTTGACAACCCTTAAAAAAAGACCTTTTACGGAAAGTGATGTTAAAAATATTTTTGACGAGCATACTCAGAGAATATTTAACGACCTTTTAAAAGAAAATCTTTTAGAGGAGATATGGGTTGGAGGAGTTAAATTTTATAAAGCATTAATCTAAAGGAGTTTAATGAGAGAAGTTTTAAATTTAATAAGGGTGTTAATCGCTGTTGATATTGGAATAGTGGTCTTTTGCTGGCTTGAAGATAATATTATTTGGCTTTATAATACTCAAATAGCTTTTTTTGCCGTTTCTTTAATAGTAATAGGAAGTTTTATAGGCTATTCAAATATGGTTAGACGTTCAATTGAAAACGGAAACGTGGGAGAAGATATACTTAAAAAATATGACGATAGATTTGATTTATATGAAGAAGACGATAAAATAGACGAAAAAGAACTTAATAAATATAAAAAGAAAAAACTAAAGTGGTATGAAGCTTTACTTTTCTCTTTTAAAGGAGGATTTAATCTTATAAGAATTTTAGGGTATGTCGCTTTAATAGCCGGATTTTTATGGCTTAAAAATAGCGGAGTTTTTGATTTTTTAAGTTTTTTATTTGGAATTAGCGTAGTTCCTGCTGTTAGTCTTATTTATCTTTTTGTGGAAGCTAAAAGAAGTTAAAATTTATTAACTTCCACTTCTTTTAGCATTTTTTGGGAAATTCCGTTTATATCTTCTACTATTTCATCTACTTCTTTAATATTGTTTTGCATAATATTTGTTTTTTGATTTACATCTTCTACTGTGTTTGTAGTATTTGATACTATTTCTGTTTGTTTTATAATGTTTTCTCCTATTTCGGTAATAGCCTGAATTAAAAGATTTATGTTTGTATCTATTTCATTAAGGGCTTTTTGTGTTCTTTCAGCCAGTTTTCTAACCTCATCCGCAACTACGGCAAATCCTCTTCCGTGTTCTCCGGCTCTTGCGGCTTCAATAGCGGCGTTTAAAGCTAAGAGGTTTGTTTGGTCGGATATTTCTTTAATAAGACTAACTACATTTTTGATATCTTCGGATTGTTCTATTACTGCTTTTGTTTTTGAAGATATTTCATATATGTCCTCATTGAGAACATTCATCATATTTGCAGCATTGTTTAGTTCGTTTGAAGCGTCTAAAGAACTTTTAGTTAAAAGGTTCATTTTTTCTTGAAGTTGCTCTGATTTGTAAGCGAGGGTTTCCCCGTTATTTTTAATCATATTTAAATTGTTTATGATAGATTCTATTACTTTGTTTATAGCATTTTCAATTCTTGCTTGAGGGTTTTGTATTTTACCGGTAAAATCATGGTGCATCATTTTTTCTAAAACGGCTACTAACTTATTAATGTCTTTACTGATAGTATTTGAAAGTATTTCTTTCATTTCGTTAAATAGATTTTTTACTTTTTCAAGCTCCGGGTTGCTCGTAGTAATTTGTATTTTTCCTTCTAAAATTCCTTTTTTCATTTTTTCAACTTCTTTTGTAAGTTCATTTATAAGCATAGCGTCTTCTTGAAGATGTTCTTCAATAAGTTTTATATTTTCGTTAATATTTTTTGCCATTTGTCCGATTTCATCATGTGTATCTATTTTTATAGTATCTACATGAGATGTTTCTCTTCTTAAAAATCTAAAAAAGTTATCAAGACCTGTTTTTAAATTACTTATAGAATTAATAACCCCTCTTGCTATTAATATTCCTAATATTATATTAACAAGAGTAAGTAATATAACCATAGATATAATAGCTATTACAACTGTTTGTTTGTTCTTTTTATCTGTGCTTATTTTTTTCATAATGTTTGTTGCAAAGTTATTTGTTATATTTATGAAATATTTGATTCTTTTAGCAGTTATTCGTTGCCATTTTTCTACATCTATTCCATTTAAAATAAAACTATTTTGAGCTAATTCGTAAAGGGCTTCTACCGCTTTTTTATCAGGTATTTGAAGATTTGTGAAAATTTCTTTTGGAGAAATACCTTTTTTACTTTCTTCTTTGATTTTATCAAGATAAGAATAATATTTGTCAAAAACAGATTCTAAATCAGTTATTAATTTCATCTCTTCGGAAGATAATCCCATTTGTTTATAATTTTTAATAAGCCTTTTTAATCTTTTATAAAATTTTTGTGCTTTTTTATAGTATTTTTCATTTCCTGTAATGATATAATTTTTGAATGCGTCTATAAATCCTTTATATCCTATAATATTTTGAATTTGAAAAATAATTTTTTGTTTATCGAGGTATTTTAATATTTTTTCTCTTATTGTATAAATTTCAGGGGTGTCTTTAATAAATTTGAGATTGTTTAAAAGTCTGTTTTGATTATAAATAGTAGCGCTCCATATCATTAACATATCATTCCATGCTTCTCCTGTTATTAACATATAACTAAGAAGGGATTTTTCTTGTGTGGCTGATTCTATAAGTTTTAAAACATTAAAATAAGTTGTAATGTCTTTTAATGTTTTAGGGTCTGAAGTATGTGTTAAAATTCCATCTTTTGAATTTAATATTTCTTCGTTTATTGAAGAATAATATTTTAAAAAGTCCGTAATATCCATGGATAAATCATCAATATTGTTTCTTATTTCTTTTATTTTTTTAAATTTTTTTAAGGCCGTTATATAATTTTGGTATACGTCTGGGTCTTTTTCTTTGATATTATGTTTTATAATAAAGTTTTTAAGCTCCTTAAATGCTTTGTCTGTTTTTTTTCTTTGAAATTTTAATTCTTTTTCATATTCCATTCCATTGCTGGCTGCATAAAGGGCGCTTAAGTCTCTTTCTGTTTCTATGGCAAAAACGGCTTTTTTCATGTGTTTTGTACTAAGCTCCATTAACGTTTCTAAAGTGTTTAATTTTGATAAGTCCGTTAATTTATCTGTAATAAGATAAGCGCTAAGAGCAATAAGCATAATAATTTGAAAAGCAATTAATAAAGAAAGCTTTTGTTTTATGGTTAATTTATTGAGCATAATTAAACCTTTTTTTTCTTGTATTTTATCATAAAATGGATTGAGAAAGAAAATTTATGTTATAATCATCGCAATCATTTAAGAAAAGGAGTTCTTATGAAAAAATTTTTTTTAACTTCGATTGCTTTGGCTTCTGTTCTTATGGCGGGAAACTTTTCCAAAATAAATTCTCCAGATGAACAGCTCAGGAAACTTGCTGCTGAAAACGGACTTGTAGCTATTCCTAAGGATAAAAAAGAGCTAAAAAAATATATGGAAATAAATATCAAAAATAACCCTTTAACGCCTGAGAAAATAGAGCTTGGTAAAAAGCTTTACTTTGATCCGAGAATTTCAAGAAGCGGACTTATAAGCTGTAATACATGCCATAATCTCAGTATGGGTGGAGTTGATGGTATTCCTGTAGCTATAGGACATAAATGGGCTCCTAATCCTCATCATTTAAATTCTCCTACTGTATATAATTCTGTGTTTTATGTAAAACAGTTTTGGGACGGAAGGGTAACAACGCTTGACCAGCAGGCTGCCGGACCTTCTACCGCTCATGTTGAAATGGCTTCTACGGCAAAAGATATAGAAAAATTTTTAAATTCCATTCCTCAATATGTAAATGAATTTAAATCGGCTTTTGGTAAAAATCCTACGTTTGAAAACTTTACAAAAGCGGTAGCGGCTTTTGAAGCTACACTTGTTACTCCTTCAAGATATGATGATTATCTAAACGGAGATGATAACGCTCTTACCCCTGCTGAGAAAAAAGGGCTAAAAATCTTTATAGACGTAGGATGTGCAGATTGTCATAACGGTATAGCACTTGGTGGGGAAAAAATGGAAACATTTCCTCAACTTGCGGAATTTAAGTATCAAAATGTTGGAGATTTTAAAGGGAATAAACAAGGAGAAATTAAGATTCCTACATTAAGAAATATAACAGAGACTGCTCCTTATTTTCATAACGGAACGGTTTGGAGTTTAAGAGAAGCTACGGAAATTATGGCAAATACTCAGCTTGGAATGGATTTAAGTAAAGAAGAACTTGATAGTTTAGTGACTTTTATGAAAGCTCTTGATGGAAGAAAGCCTAAAATAGAGCTTCCTCAACTTCCACCAAGAACGGATAAAACACCTATTCCAAAACCTGATATAGAGTAAAAGGAGGTATAATGAAAAAATTTATTTTAATCACAGCTTTAATTGTAGGTTCTGGAGCGTTTGCCATGGATTATGCAAAAGTTTATAACAAATTATGTATAAAATGTCATGGTGCTGATGGTGAGAAAAAAGCAAGAGGTGTGGGTGGTCCTTTTAGTAGATTTACAAAAGACGAAATTGTTGAGAGACTTCATAGATTTTTAAACGGCGAAGTAGTCGAAAAACCAAAAACTTCAAGACTTATGGTCAGGGTTTTAAAAAGAGCTGGTATTCATACCGATGAGGATATAGAAGGTATGGCAGATTATATTATTTCTCTTCGCAAAAAATAATTTTCTTCTTTTTCTTTTCTTTTTTTATTATACTTGATTGACTTTTAATCAAATTTTGTTATATAATAAGTTTAATTAAATGTTAATTTAAAATTAAGGAGGGGTTATGGGAAGAATTTACGGAAGAGTTGAAAGTGTTGAGGATGTAAGAAGAATTAACTGTATAATAAGAGATGAAATGTTAAATGTGAAAAACGCAGCGGAACTTACAGACCTTAAAAAAAGAAGTGATTATTTATGTACTCTTACTTATTCTCCTTTTTGGCAAAAAAAATTCGGAGATAAAATAGAAGAATTAAGAGAAGCGGCAATTGAAGAAAACAGGGCTACTGTAAAAACAGCCAATTACATGGCAAAATATAAAAACTTCGATAGAAATTACGAACCTTGGAAAAAAGAGATAAATATAGAAGAACAGCTAAAAGAAATTCCAAATCAAGTAGTAGAAGAGCTTACAAACTCCATATTTTCACTTCAAAAGAGTGTTGAGATACTCGAAGAGCTTAGAAAAAGTTTTTGTGATATAAGAAAAGCAATGGTTTTATGTGAAAACGTAGAATGTTTGGATAGACTTAAAAAAGCGGTTGATATTTTATCTACTCTGCCTTATCTTGAAAGCTTTAAAATTCATTTTGACGAAGGGTTGTTAGGAGCGATAGATAAGCTTATTAACGAAGAAAAAGAACGTTCGGTAAAACTTGCTAACATTATAGCTGAAGTTAATGGTTGGGATAGATTTTATCAATCTATAAGCGATGAGGATTTCGAAACTACGGCTGAGGAATATCTAAACAGACTGCTTGAAGAAGAGGAAAAAGCTTCTACTTATATTCCTACTGAAGTTAAATACAAAGGTGGGGCTAAAGTATTATGGCTTGTTTATTATCATCCGGGAAGAAAAAGAGAATACGCAAAAAGACTCTATTTCCCTGCGGATGCTTTTGATATAAAAGTAGAAGGTCCGGGAGAATTTAAAAACAGATTTGGTAATAAAGTGTACGGTATAAAAATAACTTATAAAATGACAATAAAACCTACCACAATTCATGTAAGAGGAAAAGAAATTCATCTTCCTGAGAGAGTAGTTACAAAAACAAAAGTGGTTCCAATTCCTGAAATAGCTCAAGATATAAGAATAGTTGAAGAAAAACCGGAAAGCGCGATGGATATCGCTTAATTTCCGGTTGTTTTATTGGCAAAATATGCGCTGAAAAAAGTAAAATAAGTAATAATCGTAGTTGCTGCCACTAAAATTGGAATAATTAATAAAGATAAATTTGGATTTAAAACGATAGTAGGGAAAATTACAAAAATATAAGTGAAACTCATAGCGGAATATATAAAAAGGATTACAAGACTCCATATTATATAAATAAGAAAATATTTTAAATTAAACGTTTTTATCCAATATTGAAAATCTATCAGAGATAAGATTATAGAAACAAATGCTCCTTTAAAACTGTTTTTGCCAAGGGCCTCTCCTAGTTTTCCTAAAAATACATAAGAGAAGAATAGTAGATAAATAGAATAAAATCCAAGTAAAATCTGTGTAATAACAGGTGAGGAGGACACTGCTACAAAAAGAGAATGTGGATTTGCTAAAATATATAAAGAATCAGTAAACTGTAAAATCAAAAAGAAAAATATAAACCAAAAAGCTGAGATTAAAATACTTCCTAGCATTATTCCAGCAGCAGTAGGAAAGAAATGAAACAGCATTGTTGAAACGTCGTTTTTTTTCAGATTTTCAAAATACTCTTTTTCGTCTTTTGAATGTTTTAGAAGATAGATTAAGAAAGCCCCTATGCTAAGGTAAAGCAGTTTTTCTAAAATAAGTACGGTATATCCTATAAAAGGGTAAGGTTCAAGCAACGTAAGTATAGATACAATTAAAACTACGATAAAAAATTTTTTCCACTCCGCAACAGTGGTAAAAGTGTATTTAAAAACTTCTTTCATGTTATAAGCCTTTTTTTGATACAATTTTATCAAGTTAAATGAAAAAGGGAAAAGGTGAAAAGATTAATTATACTTTTTTTAGGGGTATTTTTATTTGCTTTTGATATTTTACCGATTGAAAATGTACCTTATGATAAAAATAAAGCTAAAATAGGTAAAAGACTTTTTTTTGACAAAAGACTCTCAAAAAATAAAGACATAAGCTGTAATAGTTGTCATAATATAAAAAATTTCGGTGTTGATAATATGCCTCTTTCCTTAGGTACCGGAGGAGTTTTGGATACGCCTATGAATACGCCTACAGTGTATAATACAGTTTATAATATTGCATGGTTTTGGAACGGGAGGGCTGAGACACTTTCACAACAGGTAATTGATGCTTTAACCGATCCTAAAGAACATAATATGAGTATTAAAGAAATTGAAAGAATAGTTAAAAAGGATAAATGGTATAGAAATAGGTTTTTAAAAGTTTATAAAAAAGAACCCGATATTTCTGATATTGCAGATGCTATAAGCGAGTATGAAAAAAGTCTTATACTTCCAAGTAGGTTTGATAAGTATCTAAAAGGAGATAAAAGCGCTATAACTTCTAAGGAAAGAAGGGGTTATCTGAAGTTTAAGATTTTTGGTTGTATTACGTGTCATAACGGAATAAATATAGGGGGTAATTCTTTTCAAAAGATAGGTATTTTTATGAGTGACATAAAAATAAAAAGAGGGCTTGACAGATATTATGTTACGAAACTTGAAAGTGATAAGTACGTTTATAAAGTGCCTTCTTTAAGAAATGTAGCTAAAACTTATCCTTATTTCCATGATGGAAGTGTGAAAACGTTAGAAAATGCTATTTTAAAGATGGGGAGATTAAATTTGGGAATAGAATTAGGACAAAAAGATGTTTTGGATATTAAAGCTTTTTTGGAATCTTTAAGTGGAGAAATTAAATGAAAAAATCGATTGCTTTTAAGCTTAGTTTTATTTTTGTAATAGCGTTTTTTATAGTGGGATTTATATATTATTTTCATAAAATTTCTGAAGACTATTTTATAAACAGCAACAAAGTTTTATTTGACTTAAATACTTTAAAAAGAGACGAATTTAAGCTTACTTACAATATTTTATATATTAATTTTTATATTTCTAAAAGTAATGATGATATAGCTAACCTTATTAAACGTCAATCAGAACTTATTGACGTTCTTTTAAAAAATGATTTTTTAAAAAATTTTTATCCTAGTGTTTATAAAGAGTTAATAATTTATAAAAAAGCTTTTGAAAAGAAAAAGAAATTTGTGTTTGAATATTTAAAATATGCCTTGCCTATAAATAATTCTATATTATTTTTATCAAATGCTTTACCTTACGTAACTCCCGTATCTGAAAATTCAAGATATAAACTGTTGCGGTTGATTTCTAAGATTATACTTATTCAAATAAGTAACGATTTGGAGTTATTAAAAACTATTAAATTTGAAGAGTATGCTAAATTATTGGATAAAAGAAATATCTATAATAAAGCCTTTTTAAATAATTTGAGGATTTTATTAGAATTTTATCCTAAAAAAAGTTATTATTTAAACAAAGTTTTAGATATTTCAACTCTCAAGATTATTGAAAAAATGCTTAATGCTTATTTGATTAACGCCAATAAAAATATTATTTTTTTTCAAAAAGTTTTAATAGCCATTATTGTCATCATTTTAATATTATTTATTTTTATTTCAATACTTGTCTATAAGCTGGAAATTAATTTAAAGAAGATAACTTACTTAGCAAACTATGACCAATTAACAGAGCTTAAAAATAGAGTCAGTTATAAAAACGATTTGGAAAAATTAAAAAAACCTTCATTAATTATTTTGGATATAGACAGGTTTAAAAATATTAATGATTATTTTGGTAATAAAATCGGGGATGAGGTGTTGGTGTCGTTTGCTAGAGAGTTAAAAAAGTTTTCGAGTATTATTCCTTATAAAATTGAGATTTACCGTTTTGGAAGTGATGAATTCGGTATTTTAGCTGATAATCTTGATATTGATGATATATTGAGAATTGCACATGAATTTATCAAACAGGTCGAAAATAAGGTTTTAATAGAAAAGTATGATTTGAGCATTAGTGTAAGTGGGGGTATATCCCAACAAAAACCTCTTTTGGAAAATGCGGATATAGCTTTAAAAGAAGCTAAAAATGACTGGAAACGAAAAGTAGTAATATTTAAAAATGAATTTAATAAAAAAATAGAAGAAAATCTTAAAAAAGTGGACGAAATAAAAAAAGCTTTAGAAAACAACGGTATTATTCCTTATTTTCAGGGAATTTTTGACAGAAACGGAAATAT
>JBDONV010000229.1:0-3566 GCA_039831165.1 Nautiliaceae bacterium
TGTAGGTTTGCCGCTTCCTCTTAAAAACTCTCCTGATATCAAGTTTAGTTATTCAGGCATTAAAAACGCCGTAAGGCTTGCTATTGAAGAAAACTTATATAAAAAAGAAGATATCGCCGCTTCGTTTCAAAAAAAAGCAATAGAACATTTGGTATTTATGGCTAAAAGGGCGATAAAAAAACATAAACCCAAAAAGTTTGCTATAGTGGGGGGTGCGAGTGCAAATTTGGCTTTAAGGAAAGAGTTTGAAAAACTCTCAAATGAATTTAATTTTAAACTCTATTATCCTGAAATGAAATATACAAGCGATAACGCCGCTATGATAGCAAGGGCTGGGGTTGAGATGTATAATCAAAAAATGTTTACCGATTATAAAAACTTAAAAATTATGCCAAGGGTTGAGTTTAATAAATGTTAAATATTTGTTAATTGAAAATTAATTTAAATTTTTATACAATTAAAGCCTTATTAACTCTTAGAGAAAGGATGAAAAAGATGGTAAAAAAAAGTGTTGCCGTTTTAGCTGCAGGGCTTTTATTTTTGGGATGTAGCAATTCCATAAGCAATCTTGGAAAATCTTCTAAATTTCAGGAAGCTAAAAACGCTTCAACAAAAACGGAGTATCAGGCGCTTTTTAAAAAATATAAAGAAGAAAATAAAACCGATGATTTGCTCTGGGATTACGAAGCCGGAACCGTCGGTTATTATGTTGAGTCTTATAAAGACAGTGTTTATTATTTTGACGAAGCTGAAAAACTTATCAAAAAATATGACGAAGAGGTTCTCGGGTCTAAAATTCTTGCCAATATAGGGGCTACCCTTACCAATGATACGTTTATGGATTATAGACCGAGAATTTATGAAAAAATTATGGTAAACGCGTATAAAGGAATAGATTTTATTGATTTAAGCGATATGCAAAACGCAAGAGTTGAGTTTAACAGAGCTCTTATAAGACAGCAAAGGGCAAAAGAGTTTTTTGCGAAAGAGATTCAAAAAGAGAAAGAAAAACTTAAAAAAGAGTCTCAAAAAAAACTTAAAAACAAAAAAACGGGATTTAACATCTCTTCGGCGGCGTCTAATAAAAAAACGCTTGAGCCGATTGAAAAAAAATATACGAATTTGTTTGCTTTTAAACCGTATCCGGATTTCGTAAACCCTTTCGTTACTTATTTAAGCGGTGTGTTTTTCTTAAATCAGGGAGATTACGCTAAGGCTACGGATTTATTTAAAGAGACTTACGGTATGATTAAGGGACTTGATGAGGGGGACGTTTACGTTCTTGATGATTTTAAAATGGCGGATAAAATGAAAGGTTCTATTGCCGCAAGAAGACAAAATTATACATGGGTTGTTTTTTTTAACGGAGAAGGTCCTATAAAAAAAGAACTTAGAATAGATATTCCTCTGTTTTTATTTTCAAACAACGTTTATTATACGGGTATAGCGCTTCCTACTTTAAAAATGAGGGATAAAGCTTATCCTTATTTAAACGTTTCAAACGGAAAAGAGAGGGTCGAGACAAAAAGAGTGGCTTCAATGGACAGGATAGTTAAAACGGAATTTAAAAAAAGATTTCCTGTTATAGTTACAAGAGCCATTACCAGAACGGTTGTTCAAACAGTGATTCAAAAGCAGCTAAAAGATAAGGCCGGTGTTATAGGAGGGGTTTTAGGTGCTTTATATCAAGGTACTATGAACAGGGCCGATACGAGAATATGGCAGAGGCTGCCTAAAGAGTTTGACGTGGCTAAAATTAAAACATCCGATAAACTTGTAATAATAACTCCTGATGGTCAAAAGATATATGAACTTAAAACGAATCCTAACAGTAGTTATATAGTGTTTGTTACCATTCCTAAAAAAACAAGTGAGCCTATAATCTCTTATCAAAGGTTTTAAATGAGAAAGTTTATTTTTTTAGCTTTAGCGGCTTTTTTTATAGGGTGTGGAAACGGTGCTAGTAATGTGGCGTATGAAAATAAAGTTGAGGTTAACAATCCTCAGCTTTATCAGAAAATTTCTATTGTTAACCAAAAAAGCAGATTTTATAATTCTCTTTTAGAAGTTGCCGTAACGGTTAAAAACAATACCGACGAACCTAAAAAAATGCAGTATAGATTCGTATGGTTTGATAAAGATGGTTTTTTACTTTATAAGGAGCCATGGCAGAGACTTTATTTAAATCCAAGAGAAACAAAACAGATAACCTCAATAGCGAGTGATGCGAGGGCTTATGATTTTAAATTTGAAATTAAGGAGGAACAATGAAAAAAAATTTAATAGCAATATCTATAGGTGTGAGTATAGCTCTTTTTAGCGGATGTGCCTCTTCTTCGTCTTCACAGGTTCGATATATAAACAGCCAGCAGGGTGTTTCAAAACCAGCGACACTGGCTCTTGAATATGAGGATTTTGAAAAAGCGGCTATAAAACTGGTAAAGTCCATGCTTAAATCGCCTTATCTTAACAGAATGTATGAGGTTAAAATGAAAAAAGAAGGTAAACCTCTTGTTTTGATGATAAGCGATTTTACCAACGATACAACTCAGAGAATAGATATAGACCAGCTCGTGAAAAAGATAAGAATAGCCCTATTAAACAGCGGGAAATTCATTGTAACAACGGCTGTTAGAGCCGGGGGAGCTGAGGATAAGGCTACTTATGAGCTTAGAAAACTTAGAAAAGACGATGAGTTTAACCAAAAAACGATTGCTAAAAAGGGAACTATTATAGCTCCTGATTTAAGTCTTTCAGGAAAAATTATCCAAAGGGTAACACCTCTTCCAAACGGAGAACAGAGGGTTGATTATTATATTCAGATGAGTCTTACGGATGTTACCAGCGGTCTTGCTTTTTGGGAGGGAGAAGAAGTTATTTCAAAAGCCGGAAGAGCCGATTCGGCTCCATGGTAAAAGGATAAAGTATGAAAAAAGTAATAGGAAGTTTGTTAATCGGTTCTGTATTGCTTTTTGGAGCCTCGGAAGTAAATGTAAACTCTAATAATATTCAACAATATAATGCAGACCCGATAGATGTTTGGAAAGATAAATTTGTGGAAAAATACGGTCCTTTTGGTGTAACGGATGAAAAAGGGAGAACGTTTTTTTACGGCGAAGCCGTTGTAAACGTATCTCCTTTAGACCCGGCATATGTAAAAGAACTCGTAATAGCGTATGAAAAAGCTCTTTTGAATATGCAAGCCGATTTTATTTTACAGACGTTCGGTAAAGAGAGTGTTAAAAAACTTTATGAAACGTTTGAGGATGATTCCACTAATGCCGATAAGTTTCCTCCTTTGAAAGAAGCCGAAGATATGGCTCAAAAAGGTAAAATCGCCGTTATTATAGATAAATTTTTAGACGTTGTTGAAAACAGTTTAGACCAAAAGCTTATAGAACAAGGCGTCTCTCCCGAAAAACTGAAAAAAATGACGGTAGAGCAGAAAAAACAGCTTTTTAAAGATAATTTTTCTACATCTATAGCAAAAGAGGCTTTTAACAGTATGTCGGGACTTGTGCCTTTTAGTGTTAAAGTTGCTACTGTCGATACAGGAATGGGAAAAG
>JBDONV010000075.1:0-3553 GCA_039831165.1 Nautiliaceae bacterium
TTAATGAAATAAATAAAGCTATTGCAAAATGGGAAAAAGTAAAACCTGAAATAGAAGATATTTTCTTAAAAAACCCTCTAATGACCGTAAGGGCGAAAGATACAGGGGTGTTTAATTTAGATGATGTAGAAGAATTTTACCTAGCAGGTCCTATAGCAAGAGCTAGCGGAGCGAAAATAGACGTTAGAATTGACGAACCTTATGCAGCTTATAGTGAGCTTGAAATGGATTATGTAACGTGTGACAGCGGTGATGCGAGAGATAGACTCTATATTATTTATAAAGAGATAAATCAAGCTATAGATTTAATTAAGCAGGCTATGAAAAAAATAGAAGAAGGCATTGAAGCAGGAGAGATGGACCCTAAAAAAGACCATCTTGTAAGAATGCCAAAAAGACTTCCTGCAGGAGAAGCTGTAGTTAGGGTAGAATGGGCAAGGGGTGAGATGTTAATGCATTTAGTTACGCAGGAAAAAGCAACTAGTCCTTACAGATTGAAGCTAAAAGCGCCAAGTGTTAATCATACGATGATGCTTGAGAGATTATTACCTGGGCATACCCTTTCAGATATTCCTCTACTTTACGGTAGTATGCATATCTGTCAGGGTGACCTTGATAGATAAGGAGAGAAAATGGGTATAGGAGAAATGTTATTTTATATTTTTGTGTTTCCTGGTCTTTTGTTTTTGCTGGGATGGACTTTTTTCGTTTTTTATTTTTCAAGAAAAGCCCTGGCTTATGTACATAAAAGGGTAGGGCCTCACTTTAACGGGCCGGCGGGGTCGTTACAGACTGTATGGGATGTGTTTAAACTCTTGACTAAAGAATCAATTACTCCTAAAAGTGCAGACCCGTATTTATTTAATATTATTCCTATTTTAACTCCGTTAGTTGCCGCTTTACCGGTGATTTTAATTCCATGGACACCTCTTATCAATAACGGTCATGGAATTTTGGATACCCAGTACGGAGTGCTTGGGCTTGTTGTATTAATAGGGGTTGAGCCTTTCTTGCTTTTCTTAACGGGATTTGGCTCTAATAATAAATATTCGTTTTTAGGCGGTATGAGAATCTTGGCTCAGATGATTTCTATGGAAGCTCCGTTTTTCTTAGCGGCTCTTAGTCCCGCTCTTCTTTTTGGAACTATGAATTTATATGAGATTATGTATAGTAATACTTGGCTTACTACTCTTATTTTACTTCCTGGTGCAATTATTTATATTATTGCGATGCTTGGTATTTTGGAACAGCCTCCTTTTCATATTCCCGATGCCGAACAAGAAATTGTTTACGGATTTTATACAGAATATGCGGGTACCAATTATACTCTTCTTAAATTTGCCGAATTTACGGAGATTTTGGTTGTTTCAGCTTCTGCTGTTGTTCTGTTCTTTGGAGGATATAGAGGAATATTTTTTGATAGTTTTTGGTGGTTATTTTTAAAAATAGTTGTTCTTGCAATTATTATGGTGGCTATCAGGGCATCAAACCCAAGACTTAGACTTGATCAAATGCTTAAATTCTGTTGGAGCTGGTTGACGCCTCTTGCTATATTGAATTTGGTGTGGGTAACTTTTGCAAAACTTTATATATTAGGAGTTTGAGATGTTATTTGAGATAAGTGAAAAAATAGTAAGAGTATTAAAAGCAGTTTCAGAACCTAGAATAGCTACAAAAGACGTAGTTAAAGAACCAGCTCATAAGTCGCCTATTTTTAGGGGAAAGCATCAAATTAGATATGATATTTGTACAGGATGTGAGGCATGTGCGAAGATATGTCCCGTTGATGCTATTATCATGGAGCCGTTACCTATAAAAAGACCTAAAGCTTTGCCTGAAGTAAATCTGGCGATTTGTATTTTCTGTGGTCTTTGTGAAGACGTTTGTCCTACGAAGCCTGAAAAAGCCATTAAGCTCAGCGGTGGGGATATTGAAATGATTATAGACAACCCTTCTCACGAATCTTTATCTAATTGGTGGGTAAAACCTGAAGTTCCTGAAGAATGGATTGAGCAGAAAAAACGTGAAGAAGAAGAAAAAGCCAGAAAAAAAGCTGAAATGATGGCGAAGAAAAAAGCGGAGGCTGAAGCTAAAAAGAGAGCTGAAGCGGCTGCTAAAAAAGCTGAAGAAAATAAAAATGGAAGCAGTGAAACCGGAGATAACGGAGGTGAAAAATGAGCGTTTTAATTTTGGCGTTGGCAATTATTTTGGCGGTAATGTCGCTTACTCAAAAAAATACGGTACCTGCGGTAATAGCGTTTGTTATGATGATGTTTTTACTGGGTATCTACTATATTTTTATGGGGGAAAAGTTGCTTGGATTGTTTCAGATATTCGTATATACCGGAGGTATAGTTGTATTAACGTTGTTCGGTGTAACGGTTATAGGTTCTAAATTTCCTAAATATGAAATAAGACCTTGGGCGGTTTCTATTGTAACTCTTGTGATTATTGGTTTATTAATAGTGCCGTTTTTATTGCCTGATATTCCTTATGAAGGTAAAGCTATTCCTTTAAAAGACCAGGTAAAAATATTTACGGATTTTTATGCCGAGATTGCTATTTTTATGGGAGTTGTAGCGGCTAGTATTCTTTATGGAAGTATCAGAATGCTGCATACTCTAAAACATGGAAAGGAATAAAAAATGGTAGGGTTTTATATTGATGCGATTGCCGCAATTATCCTTTTTGGAGTGGGGCTTTACGGCGTAACCAGTAAAAGCGACTTTTTGAAGATTTTCTTTTCTCTTGAAATGCTTTTAAACGCCGTTATTCTGTTTTTGGCAAGTGCGGCTTATCATTTTGGACTTACTAGAGGGTTGGCTATTGCTTATGTGATTATAGTAATAGCCACTCTTGAAGCGGCGGCCGGTGTGCTTATCTTTATTTTGGCTAACAGAATTACAGGAGAAATTATCCCAGACCACTTAGATAAGGCGGTGAGCGATGAATAATGCAGTAATGATATTATTGGTAGCTCCTTATATAGGAGCCGTTTTGGCTTATATTTTAGGAAAGACAAAAAGAGAACTTGCATTTTGGGTTGCCGAGATAGTGGGAGGTATTCTTTTTTTAGCGAGTTTGGTGCTGTTTTTTAAGTATTCTGATACGGTAATAGATATCAATTATACATGGATTGCTTTTGGTAATCTTAAAATTCCGTTTGGTATTTATATAGACCATCTCTCTATTGTTATGCTTTTGGTGGCGACCGGTCTTGGATTTTTAGATATTCATTTTGCCCATGATTATATGGGGGATGACCCTGACCAGCCGAGATATTATGCAAAAGTGCTTTTCTTTATAGGCGGTATGATTTTGCTTGTAATAACAAAAGATTTAATAGGTGCTTTTATAGGTTGGGAATTTATGGGTCTTGCAAGTTACCTTCTTATTAGCTTTTGGTATTATAAAAGTTCTGCGGCAAGTGCCGGTATGCAGGCGTTTTTATATACCAGATTTGGTGATGTCTTTATGTTAGCTGCCATTGCTCTTTTATTTTATTATGCCGGGACTGTAAATCTTGTGGAGCTTAACGAAATGGCCAATGCCG
>JBDONV010000074.1:0-3534 GCA_039831165.1 Nautiliaceae bacterium
TCTCCCTGGACGGTTTTTTTATCTGGTTGTATTTGCATCCCGGAAAATTTACTTCCATCATAAGAAATAATTGCTAAAATTTTCTTTTCCATTTATAGATAATTCCTCCTAAAATAAAAAATATTACAGGTATTATGGTTGATATTATAATATTTTTGTTAGCAAAAGCTAAGGCTATGTAAATAGAAATGAGAAACAAAGAATATAAAAGATGCCTGTCTTTATGAAGTCTTGGATGAAAAAATGCGAATATTGGAATAAATAGAAAAAGACTTATCGGAATTAAAGCTATAGGAAAATATTTTGTGAATATTTTCTTGTTTTTGGAAAAATAATCTTTTATATTAAATAAAGAAAGGGTTGTTTTTGGAATTTTTTTATTTATTTTCATACTTTCAAACGTTACTTTGTAATTTTTTTCAAAATCGTATAGTTTACCATTAGTTACGGTAAATTTTATAAAGCCGTTTTTGTTATTCAGGTTAGCAGAAGAAGCTAGAATAAAATTATTGTTTTTTTTGTTAAAAAGGTATATATTTTTGAAATTTCTTTGGGAATGTTGAGTAGCAAAAATATACCATTCTCCAAATTGTTGGGAAATCTGTTTTGACTGAAGATTAAATTTAGCTTCTTGTTTTTTTTGGTTTTTAAGATTTTGATATGCGCTTTTTGAATATGGTATTGATATGAAAAGAATTATTAGATTAATGAAAGTAATCAATAAAGCGCTAAAAAAAAAGGGTTTGAGTATTTTTTTAGGGGAAATTCCAAGAGATAAAAGAGCTATTAATTCCTGGGTTTCGCTTATTTTTGCAAGAGTATTGGTTGAGGCTATTATAAAAGAAATAGAAAGGGCAATAAACACAACCTGAGGAAATTTTAAAAAATAGAGTTTTAAAAGGTCAGTGAAGCTAATTTGTATATCAGCAGTTACGTTTGATATGGAAATAATAAAAATAAGAGAAACTATAGAGGTAATTATTCCAAAAAGTGTCGTAAATGATTTAAAAAAATTTACAAAGAGATATTTTGAGAGTTTATCCATATAACCGACTCCATAAGTTCAGAAAAAAATCATCAAAATACCAGGTTATAAATGTGCCTAAAGCTAAAAAAGGGATAAAAGGAAGTTCTAAATCGCTGTTTTTTGTTCTGTTGTATAAAGATGGAAAGATTGCTATTAATGAAGCTATGAATACGGCTATAACTGCAAGTTTAATTCCAAGCATAGCTCCCATGGTTCCGGCGACTATAATGTCTCCTTCCCCCATAGCTTCCCTTTTAATAAGATAACTTATATAAAATCTAATTAAACTCATACCACCCATAAGAATAAGAGCATTTTTCAAATTTTCCAAAATATCAGGAGATGAAAAAAAGGCAAGTGTTAAAGCAAGCAGATTAAGACTATCAGGTACCGCTTTGTAATCCAGGTCTATAACACTTAAAGCTAGAAGAGTTGCGAAAACGCCAAAATTAATTATTAAAAAAGTATCTATATGTTTAAATTTCGTGTATACCAAAACAGCGAGCAATCCCGTTAAAAATTCTATTAAAGGATATCTTAAAGATATTTTTTCATTACAGTAAGCGCATTTTCCTTTTAAAAAAAACCAACTCAAAAGAGGAATATTATGCCATGGTTTTAATTTGCTGTTACAGTTTGGACAGCTGCTTGGAGGAGAGATAATGCTTTTTTCACGGGGTATTCTGTAAATTATAACGTTTAAAAAACTTCCTATACAAATTCCTATTATAAATACTAAAATAATTTCAATCATTAAATTCCTCCAAATCTTCTTTCTCTTTTATGAAATTCTTTTATAATGTTTTCAAGCTCTTTTGGGGTAAAATCGGGCCATAAAGTCTCCGTAAAAAACATTTCTGCATACGCTATCTGCCATAAAAGAAAATTGCTTATTCTTATTTCCCCGCTTGTACGTATCAGTAAATCGACGTCTCTGCTTATATCTAGGTTTTTTTGGATATTTTCAGGAGTTATTTCTTCACGATTTTCAATTGTTTTTTTAACTGCTCTTGTTATTTCATCCCGGCTTCCGT
Organism: Nautiliaceae bacterium; assembly: GCA_039831165.1. Taxonomy (GTDB): domain Bacteria; phylum Campylobacterota; class Campylobacteria; order Campylobacterales; family Nautiliaceae; genus Caminibacter. The sequence goes on from JBDONV010000074.1 coordinate 2,062, forward strand.
AATTTAGAGCCAAGACTTGGGTTAGTTTTTTAAAATCTTTGGTTACTTCTTTTGTATGTTCTATTCTTTTTCTAAGAGCTGGTGAAAATTTACTGATATCTCCTATAACATCGAATCTGACTTCGTTTTGAATATAGGTTGGAAGCTCTTTTTTTAGCCAATTATCAAGAAGTCTCATTAAAAAATCGACTTCCATTTTCGGTCTTTTCCAGTTTTCGGTTGAGAAAGCGTAAAGAGTTAATATCTCTATTTCGGAGTTATTTGCGCAGTAAGTGGTTATCTCTTTTACAACTTCTGCACCTTTTTTGTGTCCTTCCGTTCTTTTAAGGCCTCTTTTTTTAGCCCATCTTCCATTTCCGTCCATAATAATTGCTAAATGCATATGTTATACCTTTAAATCAAGTAAAGAGTTTTTAAACTCATACAGGGGTTTTGGTTCTTTTAAAATCGTTTCTATTTCCAGATCTATCTCTTTTTTGTAATATTCAATTAATTGAATAACATTTTCGTAAGGAGATTTTAATACGGCTTTATAAGGATAAATTTCGCCTTCTATTTCTCCTAAGTGTGAAAATACGGAATAAAATGATACCTTATTTTTGAAATATTTATACTGCATAAGGGATTTTTTCTTTTTTTCTCTTATAGTAAGATGATATATTTTTTTTTCAAGAGCCAGTAAAAAGTTTGCAAAAAACATAAATTCGTTTTTATCTTTTGAAGTTGAGAGGTGTTTTAAAATTTCTTCTTTATTATAGTGTTTAAAACCTTCGGGTATATCTGTATTTTCAAGAATTTCCATAAGTTTTGGGAGTTCTTTTAAGTTTGTTATCTGGATTTTGTTTTTAAACTCTTTTATTTGAGCTAGATATTTTTTTCCTACTTCTAAGGGTATGTAGCTTTTTGTTTCCGTTTCTCTGTTTCCTAGCTTTATTAAGTATGTAATAGGGTTTATCTCTTTTTTTATTTCTACTTTAACAGGCAGTGTTGCATTAAATTCTGTGGGCGTGTTTAATCTATTAAGTGTTTTTAAAACTTTTCCTACTTTAGATATGTTTAACGGCATCCACTATCCTAAAAGCTATATTTTCCTTGCTGTCTTGAGGAAATTTTTCCATTTTTTCTTTTGTAATAAAAATTATTTCGTTTTCATCGCTTCCAAAATCATTTTTTGTAAGAAGGTTTAAACATACGGCGTCTAGATTTTTATTTTTAAGGGATTGTTTTGCGTATTTGAGTGCATTTTTTTCATCTTTTTCGGCTTTAAACCCTATACGTTTAAATTTTTTCTTTTTAAGAGATTCCAATATGTCTATATTTTTTTCCATTTCAAGTATCATTTTTTCGCCTATTTGTTCTTTTTTTATTTTTCCAGGAATATATTTTGGTTTAAAATCCGCAATAGCTGCCGCCATAATTAAATAATCTGGATTTTCTTTTAATATCGCTTTTAAATAATCTTCGGCATTTTGG
>JBDONV010000161.1:0-3509 GCA_039831165.1 Nautiliaceae bacterium
GGCGCATGCCGCCGTTTCGCTTCTTAATATAAAGCTTTCGAATTTAAGTTTATTTTTAAAATATTTTTTTTCTTCTTCTGAAAATCCGCCTTCAGGACCTATTAAAAAAGGCTTAGAGTATTTTTTTGAACAATCTATTTTTTCACCATCAAAATCTATCGCCGTAAAATCCGGGTATTTTTGAAAGAATTCTTTTGAAGAATTTAAAACTTCAATTTCCATAAAATCGCTTCTTCCGCATTGCTGGTTGGAATTTATCAAAATTTTTTTTATTCTTTCTTCTTTCAGTTTAAAATTTTTTTGAGAAAAATCACAGTATATAAAAGATATTTTGCTAACTCCTATTTCATTTAGAGACGGTAGGGTTTTTTCTATATTTTTCGGGTCTATTACGCACCATCCTAAGTGAAAATATTTTGAAGGTTTATTGGGAGCTAAGATTTTTTCTTTTAACTTTAATAAAGCTTCTTTTTTGTTTATGTTGCTTACCGTATAAATGTAAAGATAATCGTCTTTTAAGTTTCTTATTTTTATTTCTTCGTCCGGTTTTGTTCTTCTTACTTTAAAAAGATATTTATGTTCTTCTCCGGTTAAAATAATTTGAGACTTTGTATCGGGATAATATAAAAATTGCATAGTTTCCCTTTTTTGGTAAAATTATAATAAAAAGGAGATTTTTTGAGTAAATATATTAAAGAGTTTTTGAAAAATCCTCAAAAAAGCAAAATATATCCTATACTTGGTGTTGATAAACAAGAAGCTAAGTTACTTAAAAAAATGCTTGAATATTATATGGAAGGGAAAGAGGATATAAAAGTAAGAACTCTTTTAGCGGATGTCTTTCAAAAAGAGGGAATAGAAGCTTTTGATAAAATTGAATCCGTTAAAAAACTTATAGACGAAGGATGGATAGTATTAAGTGCTCTTGGAGTTAAAAGCAGCGATATAACTTCTCTTGAACTTTTTAACTCTTCTGTATCTTTATCTTTAAGTTTTTTAAAGCTTATAGAAAAAGGCGAGCTTGATTTGGTAATTCCTCAAAACACTCCTTACAGCGACCATCTTGAATATTTACATGATGAATTTCTAAGAATAGAACTTTACGAACAGTTGGTAAATTTAAAAAACAGTTTTTCAAACGAATCGGCTTCCATAAAAAGGGTTGAGAGTAAACTAAGGCTCATAGAAAACACCATTAAAGAAAAAATAAAAAAAACAACTATAGATTTACCCGTTTTGAATTTTATGATAGAAAACGAGTTTAATGAAAAAGAGGAACTTATCTTTTTAGCGCTTTTAAAAGAAGAATATATGCACTCCAACGAAAACATAAGAGAACTTAATTATCTTTTGAATTTAATAAGTTCGGATGAAATAGAAAAAATAAAAAACAGAAGTCTTTTGGATGAAAATTCTAAGCTTGTTAGCGAAGGTATTTTGGACTATGATGAAATATTTGGCGGATTTGGTGGATATACGAGAATTTATTTTATAAGCGAAGATATTTTAAACGAGCTTATACATCCGAGAAAAAAACATAAAATCCAACATTTAATAAAAGACACTATTTTTGATTTAATTGAGCCTAAGACAACTCTTAAAGACGTGGTTTTACCTAAGAAAACGAAAGATATGCTCAAAGTGCTTTTGAAGCAGATAGATAAAAAAGTATTAAACCTTCTTAAAAAATGGGGAATAAAAAACAATGACGATTTTGATGCGAAAATTATTTTTTACGGAGCTCCGGGAACAGGAAAGACGCTTACTGCCTATTCTATAGCAAAAGAGCTTAACAAACCGATACTTTCTCTTGATGCTAGTAAAATTCTTTCTATGTATGTGGGGGAAAGTGAAAAAAACGTTAGAAGAATGTTTGATGAATATTATGATATAAGTGAAAAATTAAAAACAAAACCCGTATTACTTTTGAACGAAGCGGACCAGTTTTTGTCAACCAGGACAACGGCCAGTTTTAGTAGTGCGGATAAAATGCACAATCAAATGCAAAATATTTTTCTTGAACAGCTTGAAAAATTTGAAGGAATACTTATAGCAACTACCAATCTTCTTGAAACGATAGACAATGCTTTTTCAAGAAGATTCGATTATAAAATTAAATTTGAAAAGCCTTCTTTTAAAGAGAGAGTGAAATTATGGGAATTGAAACTGCCTAAAAATGCGGACTTTGAAGAAGGATTTGATGTTTCAAAACTTGCAAAATATGATTTAACGGGGGCACAGATAGAACTTGTTGTTAAAAACACTGCCTTAAAGGTCGCTCTTAGAAAAAAACCTCTTTTTAAACTTGAAGATTTTATAGAAGAGATAGAAAAAGAGAAAAAAGGAGCTTTTGATAGTGAAAAAGAAGTCGGGTTTTTAAAGGAGTGAATAGGTATTTATTACGGATGGTAACGCATATTAATATAGAATTAAGAATAAAATTGTCTTATTTATAAATTTTTCTTATAATTTAAGATAATGATGCATAAACCCTAAAGAGTTTTGATAACATTCAAAAAAAGGAGTAATAATGGAAACCATTTTAATTTATGGTGCGGGGATTTTAGGCGGTGTTTTATTGCTTTATTTTCTTGGTATTATTGTGGCGCCTTTTAATCCAGGTGAAATTAAAAATGACCATTTCGAATGTGGATTGCCTCCAAGCAGTGAGGTACCTATGAAAGCTAATTTTGGATATTTTATATTTGCGATAGCTTTTATAGTATTCGATATGGCGGGACTGTTTTTTAGTCTGTTCGTATTTGCTGACAATCCTCAGGCTCTTCAGTGGGCTATGGTATTTGGAATATTATTGTTTGCGGCTATTACAGTTAGTATGAAGGAGTATAGAAATGCTAAAAGTGCTTGATTTTTTTAATTACGCCAGGAGTAAATCCCCTTGGATAGTCCATTTTTGTAGCGGATGCTGTTCTCTTGAAATGTTGGCTGCTATGGGGCCTAGGTATGACTGGGAAAGATATGGATATATTATGACTCCTACTCCAAGACAAGCCGATATTATTTTTATTACTGGACTTGTAAGTAAAAAAATTCTGCCGGCTCTTCTTAGAACTTATGAGCAGATGCCGGAGCCTAGATATGTTGTGGCAATTGGAGCTTGTGCTTATGATGGAGGTCCTTATAATGATTCTCCTTCTGTTATTAAAAATATGACTGAAATTTTGCCAGCGGATGTTTTTGTAGCTGGTTGTCCTCCAAAACCGGAAGCCATAATAGCAGGGTTGGAAGATTTGAAAGAAAAAATTAAAAGAGGTGAACCATCCGCTTCTAGTCAGGGTGGTTTATGGAAACAAATGAAATTCTAAGGAAGCCGCATGAGAGAAGAAATTAAAAACGTAATAAATAAATACGATGTGGAATTCGTAGAAGATTATAAATCATGGGTAAAAGCTAAATTAAAAAATAAAAGCGATTTAATCCCTTTAATCAAGGAATTAAAGAAAGTTGGTGTAAGAACCTGTTCGACTGTTAGTCCTACGGATTTTATA
>JBDONV010000021.1:0-3497 GCA_039831165.1 Nautiliaceae bacterium
AAAATTAAACGGCTTATATCCCAAAAACTTATTTTCTCTTTTAAAAACAGATTTATGGCGTATTCGTTTGCCGTATTTACCACAACTCCCAAATCACTCTTATTAAGAAGAAGATTTTTAATTTCCCATACCGGATAACGGACTTTTTCTATTTTTCTAAACTCAAGTTTTCCAATACTTAATAAATCCACAGGTTCCAAAATTTCTTCTTTTACCTCTTTAAGAATGGCAAAAGCAATAGGAAGTTTCATATCCGTTTTGCTGATATGAGCCGTCGTAGAACCGTCTTTCCATTCAACAAGGGCATGGATTATGGATTTGGTCTCTATAAAAGCATCAATATGCGTAGTATTAAAAAGCCATTTTGCTTCAAGAAGCTCAAAAAGCTTATTAACCATCGTAGCGGAATCAATAGTGATTTTTACCCCCATCGACCAGTTCGGATGTTTTAAAACGTCTTTTAAAGTGGCGTTTTTTATTTTTTCAATATCCCAATCCCTAAGCGCCCCTCCGCTTGCCGTTATGTATAATTTATTAAAATTGTATTTTCCATTTAAAAGATACCAAAGACCAAAATGTTCGCTGTCAATAGGCGTAATTTTGGAAGTATCTATAAACTTTCCGGCATTCACCAAAGACTCTTTATTGGCAAGGGCTATTTTTTTTCCGCATTCCTGGGCTTTTAAGGTAGGCTTAAGCCCCGCGTCTCCTACAAGAGCATTTACCACCAATTCGCTTTTAGATTTTTCTATAACTTCAAGAATAGCTTCCTCTCCATATTTTACAGTCTTAAAATTTACTTTTTCAGCTGTTTTTTTATCTTTTACAATAACATATTTTGGTTTAAACTCTTCAATTTGTTTATTTAAAACTTTATAATTGTTACCTGCTACCAATCCTTCTATTTCAATATTAAAACGTCTTGCTACCTCAAGCGTATTTACGCCTATACTTCCCGTTGAGCCTAAAACAATCATCATTTTCCTATTGCCTCTACAATAGCCCACATTAAAGGAGCAGCAAAAAGATATCCGTCAATTCTATCAAGCACTCCTCCATGACCCGGCAAAATATCACCGCTGTCTTTTACCCCGGCTCTTCTTTTTAAATAACTCTCAAACAAATCCCCAAACACACTTGCCACACTTACTAAAAAAGATATTACAAAAGAGCTAAAAAAATCAAAAAAGGAAAGCCCTACAAAACTTCCTAACAACGTTCCTAAAAACACTCCTCCTATAACGCCTTCCCAAGATTTATTTGGAGAAGTAGGAGAAAATCCGTAAGGAATAAATTTTTTTGCAAAGTTTTTACCGATAAAATAGGCAAAAGAATCGGTAGCCGCAACTATTACAATAAGCCATCCTATCATTCCCATGGAAGTTTTTAAATATAAATCCATAAGTATCATTAAAGGTAAAAAAGGATAAACGGCAACCGATATTAAATCAATCTCTTTTCTGTAAAAAGCAACATATCCGGCTATACTTAAAACGGCCATGGTAGCTACAAAAACAGGATTTATAAAAATAGCGACAAATGACAAAAATCCTAAAAAATAAATAACATTTTCTTCTTTTAAACCAAAAAGTCTTTTAGCCTCAAATATACCGATAAGTGAAATAATAGAAATTAAAAAAGAGGTCAAATATTTATTATCTATTAATCCCACTATTAACAAAATTCCTATCAGTACAATGGATGTAACAATTCTTTCTCTCATTTTACGCCTTTAAATCTATATGTTTTACTTCTCTTTCCACATCTTCTTTTTCATCGTCTTCAGGCAAAATCTTTTCAATCTCCTCCACAGGTCTAACCTCGTTTACTTTAAGTTCTTTCTCTTCATTAATAATTTTTTGTACTTCCCTGCTTACAATTTCTCTTGCCACATGGTCTGCCATTATTACCGAAGGTATATGAGAATTTTGATTAATCCAGCTTATGTTATGAATCAAGTTCATAATTTTACCTTTATTGTGCTGTATTTTCCATACTCTACTTTAGCTCCCTCTTTTATTTTCACGAATTTTCTTTTAGTATAATCCACTTCCCCTTCTTCTTTTGAACTAAAAGCCAAAGCAAGCTTCGCAGCTTTTTTAATAATATCGTCATTTAACGAAAGTTTATTATTCTTGACTATAACATGAGCCCCCGGAAGATTTTTTATATGCAGCCACAAATCATTGGCGTTTGCGCTTTTTAAAAGTTTAATATTGCCTTTTTCATTTTTTCCAACCAGTATCATATAATCGTCATAATAAAATTTGGCGATATTTTCATCCTCTCTTTTCTCTTTTTTCGGAGGTTCGTATGTTTTAAGCTCACTTAAATGTTTAGCGTTTTTTACAAGTTTTATATAATTTTTTAAAAATTCAAGCTGTTCTTTTAAATAATTTCTCTCTATATGCAAATTTTCGGCTTTTTTTCTCGCTTTCTTAGCCAGCTTATAATAATAATTGCCTATTTCGTTTATATTTTTAAGAGGCGGAATTGGAACAACTATTTCATTACCCTCAAAATCAATCGTTTTTAACTCTTTATCATAAGGTTTAATCTTATAAAGATTAATCATAGCTATATCAGCGTATTTTTTATAAAGCTCGGCTTTTTTTAAAAGCTCTTCTTCATTTTCCAACTTATTTAGTTTCTTTTCGATTTCTTTTATTTTTTTGTTTATTTTATTAAGAACGGACTCTTTTTTCTGTTTTAATCTATTTGCGTATTTTTTATAAAAAAGTTCTTTTGTATACTCTTCTAAATCATCAATTTCAAAAACCTTTTCTTTTATTTCAACAGAAGGAAGTTCTTGAAGTTTGATTCCGGGTTTTACGACTCTGCTTGAAATATTTTCGCTTATATGCCTTAAAGATTCGATAATATTGTCGTTTTCGTCCAATATTATGGCATTCGTATAACGACCTGTAAATTCAAATCTGATTTTTACAATTTCTTCTTTAAATCTGTTTTGATTTTTAGCGGTTATTGTTAAAATCCTCTCTTTTGCCTGAGCATCTACTATTTTAGCTTTTGTAAACTTTTTTTCAAGCACTATATCAAAAGGAGCTTTAAATTTTTTAATCAAAGGATAGTCTATATTAATATAAATATCCCCGCTTCCCTTAGTAAGGTCAAAATAGTATCTGTCGTTATCAAACTGCATTAAAATCAGATTTTCATCAACCCTAAAAGCTCTTTTTATAAATTTATATTGTTTTATTTTATCGGCTATTTTTTTTAATATAAAAGCTTTCATTTACCCGCACCTAAGAGCATATTTTGCCATTTCTACAAAACGTCTGACTTTTCTTTTATCTTTTTTCCCGGGTTTTTCTTCAACTCCGCTGCTGACATCAACTCCGTAAAAACCATATCTTCCAACTTCAAATACATTCTCTGGAGTAAGACCCCCGGCAAGAATAGTTTTAGAGTTATCCCTTCCCTCAAACCATTCAAGAGCCAGTCTCTTACCGCTGCCTCCGTATTCAGGCACATAC
>JBDONV010000195.1:0-3495 GCA_039831165.1 Nautiliaceae bacterium
TCCTTCGGGCGTAAGGGCTACGGAAGTAGTAAACTTCTCAGAAGCGGATATTGAAATTTTAACTCCTTCTTTATAAGGAGAAATTGCTATTTTTCTTATAAAAGAATTTTCAAATGTTTTAGTAATGGTTTTATTATTGGATATACCAGATATATAAAATTCATTATCCGCTATCTTTTGAACTTTTCCTGTAAATTTCTCATCCAAAGAAAGCAAAATATCCACAAACCTTTTATGTGGAAAAAAATTAACATTAATTAAGTTACCGGCAAAAAGAAAAGATATTGATAATAAAATAATCAATTTTTTCATTAATGCTCTTTTGTAAGATAATAAATAAGTGAATTGGCATCAAGCACTTCATTAAGCCTGATTGCCAGATTTTTTTCATAAACCATAACTTCGCCTTTTCCTATTATTCTTCCGTTAATATAAACTTCTGCACTCTCTCCGGCCGGTTTTTTTAAATCTATAATGCTGCCCCTTTGAAGATTTAAAATTTCCCTTATACTCATCTCCACTCTTCCTAAATCGCTTTCAAACAACACTTCCGTATCAAGAAGATTAGAATAATCGGGAATTAGCTGTTCTATCTCTTCATCTATTTTTTTATCTTCCACTATTTTTCCTTAAGAAGGATATAAAAATTAATACCGTTAAATTTAAAACATAACATTTCATCATATTCTATTTTCAGATTATCATAATCTCCTAAAAACTCAGGAATCGATATATTATATTTTATATTTTTTTCTTCGGCAACTACTTTAGAGTTTCCTATAATAAGATTCGTAATTTCGTCTGTCAAATCCTTTTCGTCGTATTCGGTATCTCCAAAAAATATTTCACTTACCATATCAAGCTTTTTTTTAGGTAAAACCAAAAAAACTTCATAATTCACATCACCGCTTATCTCTATTTTACTCACCAATCCATGAATATCCTGCTCGTTACACTCTTTTAATTCGCCCCCAAGTGACTCGGCAAAATTTTCACACGCTTTTTTCAAAATATCAAACATGCTTTCTCCTTTGATATAATTTTATCAAAAAAGGTAAAATATTGCTAAGTGCAATTTTAATTGGAATAATTACAGGTTTTTTCTCAGGTTTTCTAGGAGTAGGAGGAGGCACTATTCTCGTTCCTCTACTACTTATTATAGGATTTGGACTTAAAGAAGCAATTGGCATAAGCGTTACGCAAATGATGTTAAGTTCTATTTACGGAAGTTATCTAAATTATAAAAAAGGTCTTTTAAAAATAAAAAGCGGACTATCCTTGGCCTTAGGAGGAGCTATAGGAGCCAGTTTCAGCGGATTTATCGTAAAAAACACCCCAAAAGAAATTTTGGGAGCCGTTTTTTTAACCCTTGTATTAATTGCTATTATCAGATTTTTTATTACGGTAAAAGAACCAAAAGAAGAACCTCCCATCGATAATAAAAAACTTTTTTTTATCGGACTTTTCGTAGGAATGATAGCTATAAGCGTGGGAGTTGGGGGAGCTATTTTAATAACTCCCATTTTAGTCGGTTTTTTAAAATATAAATTAAAAACAACCGTAAGTCTTAGTCTTTTTTTTGTAATTTTCTCATCCATTTCTGGATTTATATCCCAAAGTTTAGCGGGACATATAAATTATACAGAGGGATTCACAATAGGATTAGCAAGTCTTATTGGAACATATTTCGGTATTAAGGCTTATCACAAAATAGACACGAAAACCCATAAAAAAATATTACTTCTCTGGTATATTTTAATATTCTTTGTTACAATGTACAAATTATATTTTAAAGGATAATTTTTGGACTTAAAACTAATAGCCGAAATAATAATAACCCTCATAATAGGATTTAGAATTTATATTTTAAGCACTTTCAATATAAAATCAGCCGCAGATAAACTTTTTGCCCTTTATTATCTTAAAAATCATCATCCTTTGCTTGGTTACACCGTTATTTTTTACATTCTTGAAATTATCCTGGTACAAGTCATTCTTTTAAGAATTATAGACATAGTATTAATCATCATATTTATGATGGAACTTTTTTTAGTCTATCGCCATATTTTTATTTCTTTAAAAACAGATGACAGGGACGACTATCTGGATATAGTAATAAAGAGAATGTTTACAACGTTAACTTACAGTGAATATCAACAGATAAAAAGCGAACTTTTCAAACCCCAACCCGTATGGAAATTATACCTCACAGAAATAATGGTCTTTTTCTTTGCTATCTGGTCTATTGAATTTCAGTACCTTCAGTAATAAAACTTACAGGGCTGTTTCATGCTTAAAAAATGTAAATAACGAAAAAGTAAAAAAAGACAAGGTTGCGGATTTTAACGAAAAATTTTGCGTTAAAAAAAGTGCATCTACCCGTTAGGGCGCTTGTCGTTCGCACTTTTTAGCAAAATTTGAGTGGCGCGTAAGCAAAAAGGAGCACGAAGCTGTCATATTTTTATCTTTGTAGTTTAGCATGAAACAACCCTGATAAAACTTAAACTTTCCTTAAAAATATGATATAATTCGCGATTGACGTAAATTATTTTTATAAATTACAACAGATTAAATGCACTCAACAAGAGTGCAGATTTCTTTAAACTTCAAAAAGCTAAAAGTGCAGTTCACTTCGTTTTATGTGCACTTTTTTAAACGCTTTTTTCCGTTAAAATTTGCAATTGTTTCGCTTTATTTAGTCTGTTGTATATTTTAAATATTCAATAATATAAAAACAGGAGTGCAAATTGGATAAGATAAAAATTATAGGTGCAAGGGAAAATAATCTAAAAAACATAAATTTAGAAATTCCAAAAAATAATTTAATAGTTTTTACAGGACTAAGCGGAAGCGGAAAAAGCACATTAGCATTTGATACTTTATATGCAGAAGGTCAAAGAAGATATATTGAGTCACTCAGCTCATATGCAAGACAGTTTTTACAGCGCACCGGAAAACCGGAAGTCGATAAAATAGAAGGCCTAACTCCTGCAATTGCAATAGACCAAAAAACCACATCAAAAAACCCACGCTCAACCGTTGGAACGGTTACTGAAATATACGATTATTTAAGACTTCTGTATGCCAGAATAGGCATACAGCACTGTCACTTATGCGGTAAAAAAATTACCCAGATGACACCTCAGGACATTATAAACGAAGTGCTCAAACTGCCAGAAGGCGCAAAAGTAATTATTTATGCTCCGCTAATTAAGGAAAAAAAGGGAGAGTTTCAAGATTTGCTTGAGAAACTAAGAAAAGAAGGGATAATCAGAGCATATATAGACGGCGTAATAGTAAGGCTTGATGAAGAAATCGAACTTAAAAAAACAAAAAAACACACTATAAAAGCGGTAATAGACAGAGTGATAATAAAAGAAGAAAATAAAACCCGTATAGCAGAAGCCGTGGAAAAAGCCCTTAATAAAAGTTTTGGAGAAGTTGAAATTGAAATACTTAACGCAAAAGATTTGGGACTTGAGAGGGATTTTATTC
>JBDONV010000101.1:0-3481 GCA_039831165.1 Nautiliaceae bacterium
TCTTGTTTCCACCTGTACCAAACACCCTTCATCCGCTTTAGGACATTCTCTCACGCATGCCCCACAGTAAATACAAAGATACGGATTATAGTTATACTCTTTTTTACCGCTTTCATAATCCACTACGACAAATTTAATGGCTCCCGGAGGGCAAATATTTTCGCATTTATCACAAAAAATACAAAGCTCTTCATTATAATGAATTGTCCCTCTATAACCTTTTGGCTCAGGAGAAGGCTCAAAAGGATATTTTATTGTCTCCGGCTCACTTACCAGGTTTTTTAGACTTTCTATTAACATTTTAAGCATATCAACCTCCTATCTTGCCGTACAGCTCATACACGGGTCAAAGCTTAGTACTATCGCTTGAGCATCCGAATATTTAGCACCTAAGAAAAGCTCTTTTAAAATAGGAATGTTTGCATATGTCGGTACTCTAATTCTTACTCTGTCCATAATTTTTTTACCGCTGGCTTTAAGATAATAAAAACACTCTCCCCTTGGGGCTTCAACTCTAACAACCACCTCGCCTTTTGGTCTTCCTTTTACTTTCACCTGATGTTCGCCCTCAGGCAAGTTGTCCAAAATATTTTCGCACATTTCAATAGAGTTTAACACTTCATCAAATCTCACCATATTTCTGGCCCAAACGTCACCTTCACTTCTTAGTTGCATTTTATATCCGACCTCTTCAAAAGGCAGATAATCATATTCGCTTCTTACATCAGTTTCAAGTCCGCTGGCTCTCGCCACAGGACCTGCGGTATTGTATTTTGCGGCCATTTCCTTACTTATTACGCCAATTCCTTTTGTTTTTAGCCCAAAAGTATAATCGTTATCATGAAATTCCATTACTTTTAAAACATTGTCTTTTAATTTTTTTAATTTTTCCTTTGCAAATTCCACGCTCTCAAGGTCAATATCCCTGGCAACACCGCCTATGGTCTGATAATCGTACTGAACCCTGTTACCCGTAATTCTTTCAAGAACATCCATTACATCTTCTCTAGCTCTAAATGTTTGCATAAAAAGATTTTCATACCCCACAACTTCGGCCACATGCCCGTTTGCTAAAAGATGAGAATGAATCCTGTCAAGTTCTACTACCAGCATTCTTAAATAGTCTATTCTTTTATTTACTTCAATATTCATCAGTTTTTCAATACCATGAACAACAGCCCCCGCGTGTGTAATTGAACATAGTCCGCACACTCTAGCTGTCAGATAAGGAAGCTGGGTATATTCAAATCTGGTAATCGCCGCTTTTTCAATACCTCTATGAACGTATCCTATATGCGCTTCGACTTTTTTGATAATTTCATTTTCAGTCTCAAACAAAAAGCTAATAGGCTCAGGCAACGCTACGTGTTGAGAACCAAAAGGTACAACTATTTTTCCCATTATATCTCCTTATAGTTTCGTATCGGCTCTAAGCGGCGCTTTAGGTCCATCAGGTGCGATAAATACCCCGGTTGCCGCATTTTCAACCTCAAGCCCAAAAAGGTCCGCTAACTCCCACTCAGCAAGCCAGGCACTTGGAATAACAGGAACGACAGAGGGAATAAAAGCATCATAAGAGACACCGTTTGCCCTAAATATTTTTATAATGTTTTTAGCTTTATATTTTGAAAAAAGCCAGTCAATCTGAAGCTCTCCTCCAAGGTCGGTAGCGTTTACGGTAATAAAGTTCCATTCGTTTTCATCATAAAAGTCTTTAATCTTTTCTACCACATTTTCCAGCGTAACCTCTTCTATTTGCATATCGGGATTAACCATCATCTTCGACTCCTAATGTTTTAATTACGTTTTCATGGTCTTTTAAAAACTCTTTTTGTTTAGATTTTTTCTCCCAAATTTCAACAGCCTCAACCATTCCGTCAATTAAAGCCTCAACTCTTGGAGCACATCCCGGAATCCAGACATCTACTGGAATAATGTTGTTTACCCCGTTTTCAACATGATAAAAGTTTCTAAAAATTCCCCCACCATGAGCACAAGCACCCATCGCCACCACAACTTTAGGCTCAGCCATTTCAAGATATAATCTTCTTAAAACATCTTTACAGTTTTTTGTAACCGGCCCCGTTACCAATAAAATATCCGCTTGTTTAGGATTTCCCCTGTTTAACATCCCGAATCTCTCAATATCGTATCTCGGGGCAAGGGCTGAGAGTATTTCGATATCGCACCCGTTACACCCGCCTGTGTTATAATGTAAAATCCAAGGCGATTTCTTTCTAAATTTACTAAAAAATCCCATAACCTCTCCTTACTGCCACAGCGCTAATAAAATAACGTTTAACGCCGCCATAGGTATTAATACACTCCATGCAAATTTAACCATTGTTCTAAAATCAAGTCTAGCGCTTGAATTATCAAGCAGGTTTATAAATAAAAACGCTAAAACTACAAGTAAAATACCAAGCCAGTAATGACTTCCTCCAAATAAAAATACAAATGTAAACACATAAATATATTCAATCCATTTACCGGTATAAAGAGCTTCGTAAAAAGGCCCGCTGTATTCTATTTCAGGTCCGCCTATAATCTCCTGATGAGCCTCGGCCACATCAAAAGGAGATTTTTGAAGCATCATAGGAATGGTAAGCAAAAATGCAAAAAAAACTACAGGAATTTCCAATATAGGATAACCTTCATAATTTAAAACATCTCTAATATCAAAACTTCCAACTACAAGATATAAAGCCACCACCATTAAAACCATTAAAGGCTCATAACTTATCATATGCATAAGTTCCCTTAACGCCCCAAGCACCGAATACGGACTTCTAACACTGCTAGCTCCTATTACCAACGCAAGAACCGCTATTACATGAAAAAAGACCGCTATTAAAAGGTCGTTTCCAAGCAGTAAAACGGCTAATGCAAACCACTCGGCTATAAAATACATAATTCCCATCAGAGCATGTAAAGAGTGAATCATTATAGGACGCTTATCCATAAGCTTAAAAAAATCATAAAAAGGCTGCATCAGCGGAGGCCCTACTCTTTTTTGCATTCTAGCCTTAACCACTCTTTCTATTCCATAAACAACCCCTCCAATCAAAGGGGCTAAAACAGTCAAAATTACATTTATCATAACAAACCTCCTCCAAGAACTACAACCATAATAAATAAAGCTATACTAAATGCTACAAAATATCCCTCATATCTGGCAATACATTCAAAATTCCATGTCTCCATATGCCTTGGAAAAACTTCACCGCAGTTATAAGGATGAACGACATCCGCTTTAAATTTTACAAAATAAGGCAATGCGTGAATTAAGAAAATAAGAATTAAAGCCCCTAAAATCTGCCAAAAATACAATGTCGAATCATACATATGAAGAGTTAGTCCTGTGGCATAAATATCAGCCTTTCCGGCTATAGAAGCTGCAATAGGTACCACAAAATCGGCAATAAAAGGAGCTATGAAAATAGTAATTGTCAAAAGCCATACGTAATACCATATAGATACG
>JBDONV010000092.1:0-11914 GCA_039831165.1 Nautiliaceae bacterium
CTCTGTGCCCTTCCCGTTTTGGGATTGAAAGTATATAATATTCTCTTCCTCTTGTCAAGGAAATTTTATGAAAATTTCTAAATTTTTTCCGTTTTTTCTCATGTGTCCTCTAAAATCCCCTATATTTAAGCCTTTTGGAAATTGAAGATTTTTGGATTTTTTTATATGAAGTGGTTAAGAAAGTAAAAAAAAGAAAGAAATTACTTGTATCTATAAGTAATTCTACCTTTATCTAAACTGTAAGGATTAATTTCAACTTTAACTTTATCACCAGGGACTATTTTAATATAATTCATTCTGATTTTTCCACTGATATGACATAAAACTTCCTTATCGAGTCCATCAAGTTTTACTTTAAACATTGCATTTGGAAGTGCTTCTCTTACAGTTCCGTCAATTTCTAAAACGTCTTTTGCCATTATTTTTCCTCCGTTAAAATTTCTGCTTTATTATTAATGATAGCAATTTGATGTTCGTAATGAACCCCAACTTCCATATCTTCACAATATACATCCCATCCATTATCAGCTAAAATAGGCTCTCCACATTTATGACAAAGCATAGGTTCAATACAGAATACATGCCCGTTTTTTACTTTTTCGCCTTGATTTGGTTTTCCTTCTACATAATTTAAAATCTGTGGTTCTTCATGTGGTTTTCTTCCTATACCATGACCACTATATCCTTTTAGCGGAACATATCCATGGGATGTAATATAATCCTCCAAAAGTTTACTGATTTGTTTATATCTCATACCTGGTTTAATATTTTTCACCGTATGATAAATGGCGTCTTTAGCTACTTTTATCATTTTTTCATATTCTTCTTTAATGTTGCCAACACCTACAGTAATAGCCGCATCTCCATACCAACCATTCATTTCCACACCAACATCATAACCTACTATATCACCCTCTTTTAAAGGTTTATTTGTTGGAACTCCATGTATTACACATCCGTTAATTGAAATACATACACTATTTGGAAAATCGTATAAACCCTTAAAAGCAGGTCTTCCTCCTCGACTTCTAATAAAATCTTCAGCTATTTTGTCAAGTTCTACAGGAGTTATACCAGGCTTTGTATTTTCCCTTAATAATTTTAAAGTTTCGGCTACAAGTCTAGCCGGTTTTTTTATCTCTTCTATTTCTTTTGGTTTTCTAATAGCTATTGCCATAAAATCATTCTCCTAATTTTAATAAAATAAAAGGGCTCAAAGCCCTGTAACGGATAAAGTATCGTATTTTTGCATAGTAAGCTGAGCCTGAATTCTTCTCATAGTATCAATTGCCACCTGAACTACGATAAGAACGGCTGTTCCACCAAAATAAAAATTAATACCTAATAATTTTACAAGTAACCATGGAAGAACAGTAATCACTCCTAAATATAAAGACCCCCAAAATGTAAGTCTACTAGCTACTTCATTTAAAAATTTAGCAGTCTGTTCTCCCGGTCTAATTCCTGGAATAAAACCACCTTGTTTTTTAAGATTTTCTGCAATTTCTTTTGCATTAAATACAATAGAAGCGTAAAAATACGCAAAGAAAATCACTAAGAAAAACTCTATAACATGGAAAAGATATCCGTTTGGATTGAGTAAATCCCTAATTTGAATTAAAATGGGATTGCTAACTCCGCTAAGTACTGTCAACGGAAACATTAAAATAGCACTTGCAAAAATAGGAGGTATAACTCCACTTAAATTAAGTTTTATAGGAATATAATTCATAATTCTCTTAAATCTATTCTGCATTAACACTTTTTTTTGATAAGAAACAGGGATTCGTCTCTCGGCAAGTTCAACGTAAATAATAAACGAAATAGTACCTACCACAATAGCTAAAATAAATATTAAACCTATAACGCTAAGTTCTCCAACGTCAACAAGATTTAAAGTTCCGACTATAGCAGCTGGAATGGCACTAACAATACCAGCAAAAATAATTAAACTTATACCGTTTCCTATACCTCTTTCGGTAATTTGCTCACCTATCCATACAAGAAGCATAGTCCCACCAAGCATAGAAAAAGCAGCTAAAATAATAAAAGTAGTAGTATCTATCATAACGGCGCTCTCACCCATTTTTCCGGTCATAGAAGTAAGCCCCATAGCAATACCAATTGCCTGAATAAATGCAATAGCTACAGTTGCATACTTAATAATTTTCATATATTTTTGAAAACCCTGAGAATCTTTTTTAAGTTCCCCAAGTCCCGGAAATGTGGCTGCAAGAAGCTCCATAATAATAGAAGCAGTAATGTAAGGCATAACACCAAGAGCTATAATACTCATTCTACTAACGGCATTTCCACTAAACATATTGAGTAAGCCCAATGCATCGTTTTGATGACCGGCAAAAAATTCTTTAATTACATCTATATTTACCCCCGGCACAGGTACATAAGCAAGAATTCTGTAAATAAGAAGAAAGCCAAGGGTAATTAAGATTTTTTTAGCTATCGGATTCATACCCTTACTTTCCAGAAGTTGTAATATTAGCGTCTTTAATTCTATCTTTAAGTTCTTTAGCTTTAGTTCCGATAAGTTTTACTTTTTTAGATTTTATTTTTACGAATTTATTTAAATTTTCAATTGTAATTTCTTCAAGTTCTAAAATACCGCTGATTTTATCAACATTAATAGCTTGAGGCTTTTCTCTTTTACTAGTAAATCCAACTTTTGGTAATCTTCTTTGAAGCGGAGTTTGTCCCCCTTCAAAACCTCTTTTTTGAGAATATCCCGTTCTACTTTTTTGACCTTTTTGTCCTCTTGTAGAAGTTTTACCGTAACCGCTAGCAGGTCCGCGACCTACTCTTTTTGTTTTATGTGTAGATCCGCATGCTGGTTTTAAATTTTCTAACGCCATGACTTAAGCCTTTTTACTTTTAATCATTTGTAGAGCTTTAATTGTTGCTCTAACAAGGTTGTGTGGTTCATTTGAACCAAGTGATTTAGATAAAATATCTTTAATACCGACAAGTTCAAGCACTGGTCTTACCGCACCACCTGCGATAAGTCCGGTACCTTCACTAGCTGGTTTTAATAAAATTTTTGATGCGTTAAATTTAGCCTGAACGTCATGATTGATAGTATTTCCGTGAATACCTTCAATTTTAACAAGGTTTTTAAAAGCATCGTCAATTGCTTTTTTAATAGCATCTGGAACTTCTTTAGCTTTTCCAGTCCCTACTCCAACAATACCTTTTTTATTTCCAACAACTACTAAGGCGTTAAATCTAAATCTTCTACCACCTTTAACAACCTTAGTAATTCTACCGATATTAACAACTACTTCTTCAAATTCTTCTCTATTGTAATCTCTAATAACTTGTTGTTTTTTAGCCATTTGCCTTGTCCTTTATAGTTTTATACCATTTTCTCTTAGAGTATCTGCAAATGCTGCAACTACACCATGATATTTATAACCGTTTCTATCAAAAGCAACTTTTTCGATATTAGCGGCTTTTAGTTTGTCCGCAAAAATTGCAGCCGCTTTTTTTGCACCTTCAATATTTGAAGGAAGTTTTTCTTCAAGATGAGCGGTGTTTAAGAATGCAAGAGTATGACCAGCAACGTCATCAATAGCTTGAACTATAATATATCTATTTGATTTATAAATAGTTACTCTTGGCATTTCAGCCGTTCCGCTGATTCTACCTCTAACTCTTCTTTTTCTTTTAAGTCTTCTTAAATCTCTTTTTGCCAATGCTTTACTTCTTCTCATCTCTCACCCTTATTTTTTAGCTGTTTTACCAGCTTTTCTAATTATAACTTCATCAACGTATTTAACACCTTTACCTTTATAAGGCTCAGGTTTTCTGAAGCTTCTAATTTCTGCTGCCACTTGCCCAACTTGTTGTTTGTCGCTACCTTTTACAGTAATAATATTTTTTTCAACGGTAATAGTTATTCCCTCAGGAATTTGATATTCAATCGGATGAGAATATCCAAGTTGAAGTTCAAGAACGTTACCTTTAACAGCCGCTCTGTAACCAACCCCGTTGATTTCAAGTTTCTTTTCAAAACCTTTAGTAAGTCCGATAACTGCGTTATTTGCCAACGCTCTTACCGTTCCCCACATAGCACGAGAAAATTTTTCTTCATTTACAGGTTCAAACGTTAAGGTATCACCTTCAATATTTACCTTAACAACACCTTTGGTATCGATTTCTTTACAATCTTGGCCTTTACAGATAATTAATTTATTCCCTTCAAGTTTAGCTTCAAGGCCAGAAGCTAACTTTACGGGCTGCTTACCAATTCTACTCATTAAAGCTCTCCTTATTAATTTTTACCAAATACTACAAATAACTTCGCCGCCTACTTTTTGTCTGTAAGCTTCATCATTAGGCAATACGCCTTTATTCGTAGAAACAACCAACGTACCAAATCCATTTTTAAAGTTTTTAATATCTTGGTAACCTTTATAAACCCTTCTTCCAGGCTTTGAAACTCTTTTAACTTCGTTAATTACAGAATTTCCATTTTCATCATATTTTAAAGTAACGTTAATGAATTTTTTGTTTCCATCCTCGATAACTTTAAAAGTTTCAATATAACCTTTTTCTTCAAAAACTTTTAAAACGTCTTCCATAAGTTTTGAGTGATTAAGTTTTGTAACCTCAAGACCTCTCATAGAAGCGTTTCTTATTCTTGTTAATCCATCTGCAATAATATCATTCATCATTGTGGCATCCTTTTACCAGCTTGCTTTTTTTACACCAGGGAGTAATCCCTCGTTTGCCATTTTTCTAAGGCAAATTCTACAAATACCAAAATCTCTGTAAACAGAGTGAACCCTACCGCAAATAGAGCATCTTGTATATGCTCTAACTTTGAATTTAGGTTTTCTCTTAGCTTTAGCAATCATACTTTTTTTTGCCATTTTACTTTCCTTTTGTAAATGGGAATCCGATAAGTTCAAGCATTCTCTCAGCTTGTTTATCGTCTTCAGTTGTTGTTGAAATATTGATGTTCATACCATGAACTTTAATGATGTCATCATAATCAACTTCCGTAAATACAAGTTGTTCGTCAAGACCGAAGTTAAAATTACCTCTTCCATCAAAACCGTTTCTGTTAACACCTTTAAAGTCTCTCACCCTTGGAAGGGCAATTGAAATAAGTTTTTGCAAAAAGTTCCACATCATATCGCCTCTAAGTGTTACTTTTACACCTACAGGCATACCTTCTCTTACTTTAAATCCCGCCACTGATTTTCTAGCAGGAGTAATTACCGCTTTTTGTCCGGTAATAATTGTTAACGTATCAGCTACGCTTTGAAGGAATTTTTTGTCTCTACTTCCTTCACCAACACCGGCACTAACGACAATTTTTTCAAGGTTAGGAATAAGCATTGGATTTTTAATATCAAACTCTTCAACAAGTTTAGGTCTAACTTCGTTTATATATCTCTCTTTTACTTCAAATGTTCTAGCCATTGCCTTAACCTTCTACTTTTTTTACATTAGAGATGTGAATAGGTTTTTCGATATATTCGAATCCACCTTTTGGATTTTGTTCAGTCGGCTTTACAGCCTTTTTAACAATATTCACACCTTTAACTATAACTTTAGCTTCTTTAGGAATAACTTTTAAAACTTCACCTATTTTGCCTCTGTCATCTCCGGCGATAACTTTTACGTTGTCGCCTTTTTTAATTTTAAATTTAGGAGGCTGATTTTTTCTAGCTGCCATTATAACACCTCCGGAGCAAGTGATGTAATTTTTTGGAAACCTTCATATCTAACTTCTCTAGCAATAGGTCCGAAAATACGAGTTCCAACAGGTTCTTTTTTAGCGTCAATAATTACTGCCGCATTATCATCAAATCTAATTAAAGAACCGTTTTCTCTTTGAAGTTCTTTTTTTGTTCTAACCACAACGGCTTTTACAACCTGACCTTTTTTAATTTTACCGTTTGGAAGGGCTTTTTTTACAGAAGCGACAATAATGTCACCAACTCTAGCATATCTTCTTTTTGACCCTCCCAAAACTTTAATACACATAATTTCTTTAGCACCGCTGTTATCAGCGACTTTTAGTCTTGTAAATGGTTGAATCATTCTTATTCTCCTCTCTCAACAATTTCTTTAAGAACGAACGTTTTTCTTTTAGAAATTGGTCTATGCTCAATAGCTGTTACGATATCTCCAACGTTTGCAGCGTTTTCTTCATCATGAACGAGATATTTTTTAAACTTTTTAACAATTTTATGATATTTTGGGTGTAAAACTTTTCTTTCAACTAAAACGTTGATAGTTTTATCACCCGTTTTTTTAATTACTTTTCCTTGAATAACTCTTTTAGGCATTAGTTACCCCTTTTCATTCTCATCGCAGTTTTAATTCTTGCGATGTCTTTTCTGATTTTTGAAACTAAAGACGTATCTTGTAGCTGCATAGTTTTAAGTTTCATTCTTGTTTCAAAAAGTTCCATTTTTTTATTTTTTAAAAGTTCTTGAAGCTCAGCTTCACTTTTTTCAACAAGTTCCGCTACATTAAGTTTAGTATAGCTCATTTTCACTCTCCATAGTTACAATTTTTGTTTTAAAAGGTAATTTAGCAGCTGCAAGAGTTAATGCTCTAATAGCAGTGTTATTATCAACACCTGTAATTTCAAAAATAATTCTTCCAGGCTGGATATTCATTACCCACTCTTCAACACTACCTTTACCTTTACCCATCCTAACACCAACAGGTTTTGCAGTTAAAGGTTTATCAGGAAATACTCTAATCCAGATTTTACCCGTTCTTTTCATAGTTCGTGAAAGGGCTACCCTTCCCGCTTCAATCTGTCTTGAATTAATTCTTCCAAGTTCAAGGGCTTTTAATCCGTAAGTTCCAAATGCAAGGCTGTTTCCTCTGTATGCCTTACCTCTGTTTCTACCTTTTTGCTGTTTTCTATATTTAGTTCTTTTTGGCATTAACATGTCTGCGTCCTTTTCTTCTTCTTTGAGGTCTTCTCTCCTCTGTTGAAGATTCTACTGGTTGTTGACCTTTTCTTTGAAGAACCTCACCTTTGAATATCCAAACTTTTACTCCGATTATTCCATAAGTTGTTAAAGCTTCTGCAAATCCATAATCAATTTTAGCTCTTAATGTATGTAGAGGAACTCTACCCTCAAGATACCATTCGGTTCTCGCCATTTCGGCTCCATTTAGTCTTCCTGATACTTGAACTTTAATTCCTTTTGCACCGGCTTTAAGTGCATTTTGAATAACTTTTTTCATAGCTCTTCTAAACGCTACCCTTCTTTCAATTTGAGTAGCAACGTTTTCCGCCGCAAGTTGAGCGCTAAGCTGAGGCTTTCTTTCCTCTTTAATATTAAGAATAAGCTCTTTATCACCAATTAATTTTTGAAGTTCTTTTTTAAGAGCTTCAACCTCGCTACCGCCTTTACCGATAATAATTCCAGGTTTTGCGGCAAAAATTGTAATTCTAACTTTTTTTGGCGTTCTTTCTATAATAATATCGCTAACACCCGCATAATAAAGTTTTTTCTTTAAAAATTTTCTAAGCTCGTAATCGTTTAAAACGTTTTCAGGCATAGTGTTATAGTTAATAAACCATCTACTTCTCCAGTTTCTGTTAATCCCAAGTCTTAGTCCGATTGGATTTGTTTTTTGACCCATTAGCTTTCCTTTTCAACTTCTACGTAAATATGAGCTGTAGGTTTTTGAATTCTACTTGCCATACCTCTTGCTCTTGGTCTGAATCTTTTTAGATATGGACCTCTATCAACTGTACATTTTTTTACTACAACTTCATTTGCATCAAACCCGCCGTTTGCTACAGCACTTGCAAGAACTTTTGCAATAACTCTAGCCGCTTTATTTGGCATAAATTCCAATTTCGCAAGTGCCTCTTCTGCGTTCATTCCCTGAATTTCTCTAGCAATTAGTCTGGCTTTAGTTGGTGAAAGTCTGATAAATTTTAATACTGCTTTACTCATCACCTATCCTTACTTACCTATTTTCTTTTGAACAGAACCTTTATGTCCTCTAAAAGTTCTAGTCGGTGCAAATTCACCAAGTTTAAATCCAACGTGTCTTTCCGTAATATAAACAGGAACAAAATCTCTTCCGTTATGAACGTTAATTGTCAAACCTATCATCTCAGGAGTAATAGTACTTCTTCTTGACCAAGTTTTAATAGGTTTTGGATTTTTTTCTTCTTTTGCTTTTAAAACTTTTTTCATTAAATGGTCATCTACAAAAGGACCTTTTTTTAAACTTCTAGCCATGAGCTATCCTTATTTCTTTCTTCTTGAAATTATATATTTATCACTTGGTTTTTTCTTACGAGTTTTATAACCTTTAGTAGGCATTCCCCAAGGCGTAACAGGATGATTACCTTTACTTCTACCTTCACCCCCACCGTGTGGATGGTCGATTGGGTTCATTGCGATACCTCTTGTTTGAGGTCTAATTCCAAGCCATCTGCTTCTTCCGGCTTTACCGATAGTAATATTTTGATAATCCGCATTTCCTACAGTACCGATTGTAGCCATACATTCACCAAGAATTTTTCTCATTTCACCACTTGGAAGTCTAAGAATTACATATTTACCCTCACGTCCCATAATTTGACAGCTGTTTCCTGCACTTCTTGCTATTTGTCCACCTTTTCCAGGCTTCATTTCAACATTATGAACAACAGTACCAACAGGAATGTTTTTAAGTTTCATAGCATTTCCAGGTAAAATATCAAGTCCAGCTTCAGCTGCCATTATCGTATCGCCGACTTTAAGACCTTCTGGTTGGATAATATAT
This sequence comes from Nautiliaceae bacterium, assembly GCA_039831165.1. Classification (GTDB taxonomy): domain Bacteria; phylum Campylobacterota; class Campylobacteria; order Campylobacterales; family Nautiliaceae; genus Caminibacter. The sequence continues at coordinate 8,779 of JBDONV010000092.1, forward strand.
CTTTTATCTCCATCGGCATAACTGATTAAACAAATTCTACAGTTTCTGTAAGGATCGTATTCAATTGTCATTACTTTACCAGGAACTCCAAATTTATTTCTTTTAAAATCGATAATTCTGTAAAGTTTTTTATGTCCAGCTTCTCTGTGGCGAGAAGTAATTCTACCTTGATTATTTCTTCCCGCTTTTGCAGGAAGTTTAATTAATAATTTTTTAACCGTCGGTTTTGAAGTAATATCACTGTTATCAAGTGTCGTCATAAATCTTCTTGACGGTGTATATGGTTTATATGTTTTTACTGCCATCTTCTATCCTTATACACTTAGGCTTTCAAGTTTTGCATCTTCAGGTAATTTAACATAGAATTTTTTATAATCTGGTCTTTTACCTTCGATTCCTCTAAATCTTTTCACTTTTCCTTTTTGTCTAAGTGAATTTACCTTAATAGGTGTAACACCGAAATATTCTTTAAAAATCTGTTTAAGTTGATTTTTAGTAACTTTTGGTGACGTTTGAACTACTAAAACGCCTTGCTCTTGTAAATTAAGAGCTTTTTCCGTATAAACGATTGATTTAATATCTGTAATATCCGCCATAGCTTAGCCCTTTATAACTTTATCAAATGCAGCTTCATCAAAAATAATGCTTTTGAATACGCTTGCATAATATGCGTTTAATTCTTCCGGTGTAATAATATATACGTTTGGAATGTTTCTGAATGCTAAAAATGTTTTTTCATCCATTTCGTCAACAACAATTAGATAATCTCTTTCATTAAAGTTATTTAACCATTTTTGAGCATCTTTAGTTTTACCTGATTCAATTTTAATTCCAGGTATAACATAAATTTTTTCATTTTCAGCTTTTTCGTTAAGTGCATATTTAAGTGCAACTCTTTTTTGTTTTTTATTTAATTTTTGAGACCAATCTCTCTCGTTTCTTGGCCCATGAGCCACACCACCACCAACAAAATGAGGCGCTCTAATTGAACCTTGTCTAGCTCTTCCTAAACCTTTTTGTCTAAATGGTTTTTTTCCACCACCGCTAACTTCACCTCTTGTTTTAGTATGAGCCGTTCCTGCTCTTTGATTAGCTAAGTAAGCTTTGACATAAAGATATAGGTTATGTGGATTAATTCCTTGAAAATCTTCCGGTAATTGATTTACTTTTTTGAATTCTACACTCATTTCACAATCCTTACTTTTCCAAAACTTCCGTTTGCTCCCGGAACGCTTCCTTTAATTACTAAAACACCCATTTCAGGGTCAAATTCTATTACCTCAGCATTAACTGTTACATTTTTGTTTCCATAATGCCCTGGCATTTTTTTACCAGGCATAACTCTTCCTGGAAATTCACAGTTACCAATTGACCCAGGTGCTCTGTGAAATCTTGAACCATGGCTCCCAGGTCCTCCGCCAAATCCGTATCTTTTTACAACACCTTGAAAACCTCTACCTTTGCTTTTAAAAGTAAGTTTTACTTTTTTAGCTTCTTTTAGAGGCTCAAGAGATAAATCTCCAGCTTCAGTGTTAGCTACATCTAACTCTACGAATCTGTTAAATTCTTTGCTTAGCCCATATTTTTTTTGCATACCTTCAATAGGTTTATTTACTTTTTTACCTTTAGGATAAGCAACAAGTGCTTTTCCGTCTTCTTTAATTTCGCAAACTTTTGCAGGTACTATTTTTAATAACGTAACAGGGATACTTTTCTCTCCTACTGTTCTACTCATTCCGATTTTTTCAACTATAAATTCCATTCAATTCTCCTTAACTTAATGCCCTAACTTCTACATCAACCTCTGGTGCCAACTCTAACTTCATAAGTTGGTCAACAGTATCAGGTGACGCATTAACAACATCAATAAGTCTTCTGTGAATTCTGATTTCAAATTGTTCTCTTGAATCTTTATTGATGTGAGGTGATCTTAAAACTGTATATCTTCTGATTTTAGTAGGTAGAGGAATTGGTCCCTTTACTTCCGCACCAGTTCTTTTAATAGCATCTGTAATAATAGAAACCGCTTTATCAAGCACTCTGTGGTCATATGCTTGTAATTTGATTCTGATTTTTTCCATTTTCTTCCTTTTTAAAGATCTCGTGGTTTGCCACGCTGTTTGGAGTTGAAATTATAAGGGATTTTTAAGTTTTAATCAAGAGAAAAAAGAAGAGTTTTTTCCTTTTAGCAAGGAAAAATAAAAGGAATTAAAATTTCAAAAATGCTTGATTTTCGGGTGAAATGCGTTTTTATTTATATATTCCACAGCCTCATCTACATCGTCAGTTACGATAAAAAGTTTTTTATCTTCTTCATCAATATAACCGTATTCAAGCATCGTATCCACAAATTTCAAAAGCGGCTTATAAAATTCACTCCCGAAAAAAACAACCGGAATTTTACTCATTTTGTTTGTTTGAATTAATACTAAAACTTCGCTTAATTCATCAAGCGTTCCAAAACCTCCGGGCATCATAACAGTCCCTACGCTATATTTTAAAAAAGTTACTTTTCTAGTAAAAAAATATCTAAATTTAAGGGAAATTTTTACATACGGATTTATATGCTGTTCATGAGGAAGCTCAATATTAAGCCCCACACTTATTTTAGCACCTTTGTTAGCCGCTTCCATAATTCCAGGACCTCCGCCGGTAAGTATGGCAAAACCTTTTTCACTGAGTTTTTTTGATATTTCGGTTGCTTTTTCATAATAAAAACTCCCAGGCTTCTCCCTCGCGCTTCCAAAAATAGAAATAGCCGGAGGTATATCCTCAAGCTCTTCGAAAGCATCGGTAAAATCGCTTAAAACCCTAAACATTCTCCACATATCTTTTGTTAAATCACGGTTATCCAAAAACTCTTTTTGTATGTCTTTCATTTTTATCCTTTAGAAAAGTCTTCCCATTTTTTTATATCCCAAATAAAACAAAACTGCCCCTATTACTATCTCTCCGGTAAAATAAGGCAGCAAATCAACAAATTCCGTCCCCCTGAAAAATATGGACTGAGCACCTTCTATATAATATTTAACAGGTGAGATAATGCTCAGTTTTTGAAGCCATGGCGCCATAGAATGAATCGGCGTCCATGCCCCGCTTAAAAACAAAAGAGGCATAATAACCAAAACGGTATATT
>JBDONV010000030.1:0-11888 GCA_039831165.1 Nautiliaceae bacterium
AGTTTCGGAAGGTTAAGAGGCGTTAACTTCCCGTCAAGCCTAAGCATAGGCTCGGCGTTTACCACTAAATGTAAATCACTCGCCTTATAAGCTTTTATACTTTTTAAAAGCTGCTCAAGAGTATAACTTAAAGCCATAATATTCCTTATTCTATAATTTTAGGAACTATAAAGTATCCGTCTTTGGCTTTTGGGGCATGGGATAAAACCTCTTTTATAATATCCGTTTTTATCGGCGTATCTTCCCTTAAAGGAGTCGGATTATTTAAAGTGGAAAACGTAGCGTCTATATTTTCGGTGTCAAGTTTGTTTAGCATTTCCACAAATTCAACTATTTCAACCAAATCCTTAGCCATTTTTTCTTTATCTTCAATTTCTATCATAGATAACGTTTCAAGTCTTCTTATAAGTTTTTCATCAATTTTCATTTCAACCCTTTTTTTGTATAATTTTAACAAAAAAGGAAAAAATATGGGAATTTTTCAACAAGCTCAACAATATATCGTAGGAGGCGTAAACTCTCCTGTAAGAGCTTTTAAAAGCGTAGGCGGAGAACCTCCTTTTATTGAAAAAGGAAAAAGTCAATATATCTGGGATATAGAAGGAAACAGATATCTTGACTATATCCAAAGCTGGGGACCGTTAATTTTCGGTCACTGCGACAGCGATATAGAAGAAGCTATTATTGAAGCGGTTAAAAAGGGAGTAAGTTTTGGTGCTCCGACAAAAGTTGAAGTTGATTTGGCAAAAGAAGTACTAGAGCTTTTCCCTCATCTTGATTTAATAAGGTTTGTTAATTCCGGAACCGAAGCTACAATGAGTGCTATAAGACTGGCCAGAGGTTATACGGGAAAAGACGATATTATAAAATTTGAAGGATGTTATCACGGACACAGCGACGCTCTTTTAGTCAGTGCCGGAAGCGGAGCTGCGACGTTTGGTGTTCCAAGCTCTCCAGGAGTGCCGGCGGATTTTACAAAACACACACTTTTGGCAAAATATAATGATATAAACTCTGTAAAAGAATGTTTTGAAAAAGGAGATGTTGGATGTGTTATTATCGAGCCTATTGCCGGAAATATGAGTCTGGTTCCGGCTGAGAAAGAGTTTTTGGGAGAGCTTAGAGAGCTTTGTGACCACTACGGGGCCGTTTTGATTTTTGATGAGGTTATGAGTGGATTTAGAGCGTCACTTAGAGGAAGTTATGACGTTTACGGCATTGAAGCGGATATGGTAACGTTTGGTAAAGTAATAGGAGGCGGAATGCCTGTTGGCGCTTTTGCCGGGAAAAAAGAGATTATGGAAAAACTCTCACCCGTAGGTCCCGTATATCAGGCGGGAACGCTCAGCGGAAACCCTGTGGCTATGAGCGCCGGACTTGCCACAATAAAAAAATTGAAAAATAACCCTGAAATCTATAAAAATTTAGAAGAAAAAGCAAAAAAACTTATGAGCGGGTTTGAAAAGGTTTCAAAAGAAAACGGTATTGATTTTAATTATAACGTAATAGGCAGTATGTTCGGATTTTTCTTTAATCCAAAACTTCCTAAAAATTTTGACGAAGTAAACGAATCCGATACGAAAAGATACGCAAAATTTCATAATAAAATGCTAAAAGAAGGATTTTATTTTGCTCCAAGCGCATATGAAACTGGATTTATCTGTACCCCTATGAAAGATGATGACATTCAAAACACCGTTAATGCTTATTCAAAAATAGCAAAAGAGATTTGATGAGCGAAAAAAAAGGCAAAATAGGAAAAACCATTGAGGGGGCTGAAAAGCTCTCTTTAGGTATCTCCATCGTCGTAGCCGTGCTTATGGGCATAGGCGTAGGATATTGGATGAAAAAAACATTCAATCAGGAATGGCTGCTTTGGCTTGGAGTATTCTGGGGAGTTGCTGCTGCTATTATGAATATAAGAATAGAATACAAAAAACTGAAAAAAGAACTTGACGAAACGGCAAAAGACCCAAAATATAAAAATTATGAAATAAATAAAAAAGACAATGATATTTTAGATGAGTTTGAAAAATAAATTACATACTTCTCGCCGCACTCGCCAAATCCCACATAGGCATAAACACTCCAAGCGCCAACATCAAAACAATAAAACCGACCATCAAAAGCATAAAAGGCTCTATATAGGCGTTTAAGTTTTTAATCATAAAATCAAGCTTATCCTTATAATAAAAAGAAACATGTGATATCATCTCATTAAGCTCTCCTGAATTTTCGCCGGCACTTATTATTTTAAGAGAAGCGGAATCAAAAAAAGAAGTCCTTTTTAAAGAGCCGTAAAAACTTTTTCCCCTTTTTATATCCTCTATAACTTTTTCCGCTTTTAAAACTAAAAACTCGTTGTTTAAAGAATTTTTTGCAAGAACCAAAGATTCCATTAAAGAAATCCCCGCATTCATTAAAACGCTTATAATAAAAGCAAACTTATAATATTGTGAAAATAAAATCGTTTTGCCGATAAAAGGGATTTTTAGCACAAATTTATCTGCTTTTAGCTTAAAGCTTTTATGTTTTTTATATAAAAAAATAAACAAAAAATAAACCGCTGTAATAAAAAATAATATCAGAACCCCGTAATTTAAAACTATGTTTTTTATATTTAAAAGAAGTACCGTAAAAAAAGGTAAGTTTGCATCTAATTTTTCAAATACTTTTTCAAATTTCGGTAATACCATAACAATAAGCACAATAAAAGAAATAATTACAGAAACAAAAACTATTAAAGGGTATCTTATGGAATTTAAAACTTCTTTTTTATTTTTAAAAAAATTTTCATAAATCCCAACAAGTGTTTCAAAAGAAAAAGCCAAATCACCGGTTTTTTCTCCTACTTTTATAACAACAGGCGCCAAATATCCCAACACATAAGCATATTTTTCAAAAACGGCACTAATATTACGCCCTCTTTCCAAAGAATAAAGGCACTCTTTAAACATATCCCTCACAAGTCTGTTTTTAACGTCAACTTCTTCAAAAGCCTCTTTTAATGAAAGTCCCGCTTTTAACAAAACACCGACTCTTCTAAAAGAAGAAATTAAAATAGGATAATCTACCTTATAAAAAGGTTTTGAACTAAGATTAAAAGAAAATTTTTTCTTAACTTTTTCTATTTTTAAAATTATTCTATCATTATCGTATCGAAATTTTTTTATTGCTTCTTTTTCGTTTTGAGCTTCCAAAATTAAGACTTTTTTTATTCCGTCCCAGTAAAAAATCCGGTAAAAACTCATACGTTAACTACTCTCATAAGTTCTTCAAGAGTGGTTTTTCCCTCAAAAACCTTACCAAGTCCGTCCTCAAACATTGATTTGAAGTTTATTTTTTTTAAATATGTTTTAATATCGCCTCTATTACCCTTTATAATAAGCTTTTCCATATTTTCATCATTTAAAAAAATTTCCCCTATAACCTCTCTTTTATAAAATCCGCTCATATCGCACTTAATACAACCTCTGCTTTTATAAAACTGCGTATTGGAAGTAATTTTATCGGAAATAAGCTCAAGATAACTTTCTTTTGGCAAATATCTTTCTTTACAAAAAGGACAGTTTATTCTTATCAGCCTTTGAGACTGCACCCCTGCCAAAACGGCGGAAAGCATAAAGGGTTCTATTCCAAGATTCACCATCCTGTCTATAGCCCCTAAAGCATCGTTGGCGTGAATGGTAGAAAGCACAAGATGTCCGCTAAAAGCAGCTTTTAAAGCAATTTGCAGCGTCTTTAAGTCTCTTATTTCCCCTATCATAATAATATCGGGGTCTTGTCTTAAAATATTTTTTAAAATATCTGCAAAACTAAGTCCTATTTTTTCGTTTACCTGCACCTGTTGAACATTTTCTAGTTTATATTCAACAGGGTCTTCCACAGTGATTATTTTATTTTCTATGTGGCAAAGTTCTTTTAAACACGCATATAAAGTGGTTGATTTTCCGCTTCCGGTAGGTCCACTAGACAAAAAAAGCCCACGACTTTTATTTAAAATTTTTTTTACTCCATAAAGCAGCTCTTTGCTAAAGCCTATTTTCGAAAGACTTGTCAATGCATCTTTTTTATTCAAAATTCTTATAACTACGCTCTCACCCCAAATAGTCGGAAGGGAAGAAACTCTTAAATCATATTCTCTTTTTTCTATTTTTATGCTAAAAGAACCGTCCTGAGGTCTTCTTTTTTCACTGACATTCATAGAGGCGGAAAGTTTTATTCTTGAAACAAGAGATTCAAACACACTCATATCAAACGACACAAACTCATAAAGACTCCCAAGCAGTCTGAATTTTATTTTAGCTTTGGTTTCAAACGCTTCAAAATGTATATCGCTTGCTTTTTTCTCTACCGCTCTTTTTAAAATTAATTCCAAAAGTTTCAATACAAAATTGGACTTTTCAGTTTTATAAGTTTCATTTTCAATCTTTACTTTTGATATAAGTTCTTTTAATTCCTCTTCTAAAAAAAGATATTCTATAATTTCATCCAGCTTATCGCAAGAAATTTTTACAAGCTCAAACTCGCAGCCCGGAAAATATTTTCTGAAATAAACATAAATATTACTGTTTTCATATGTAGTGGCCAATGTAACTTTATTATTTTCTCTGTTTATAGGCACCGCTCTGCTTTTAAAAAACACCTTTACAGGAATAGACGGAGAGACAAGGACGGATGAAGCTTCAATTTCATTTTGAGTCAAAAAAAGCCTTTTTTAAGATTATATCATTTATTTTGATATAATTTCAACAAAAAGGAGAATTAATGCCAACATTACCAATTTATTACGATAAAGACTGTGACATCAATATCATTAAAAACAAAAAAGTGGCTATGATAGGATTTGGAAGCCAAGGACACGCTCACGCTCTAAATCTAAGGGACAGCGGAGTTGATGTAGTAGTAGGACTTAGACCGGGCAGCAAATCATGGGAAAAAGCGGAAAAACAAGGGTTTAAAGTGCTTCCTGTAGCAGAAGCGGTTAAAGACGCAGATGTCGTTATGATTTTGCTTCCTGATGAAATTCAACCAGAAGTTTATTATAAGGAAATAGAACCTAATTTAAAAGAAGGTGCCACTATAGCGTTTGGACATGGATTTAATATCCATTATAAGTTAATTAAACCTAGAAAAGATTTAAACGTAATTATGATAGCTCCAAAAGCACCTGGACATACTGTAAGAAGCGAATTTGTAAAAGGCGGAGGAATTCCTGATTTAATCGCAGTATACCAAGGCGGCGAGGAAGCTAAAAAACTAGCCCTTAGTTACGCAAGTGCAATAGGTGGAGGAAGAACGGGAATTATCGAAACTACTTTTAAAGACGAAACCGAAACAGACTTATTTGGAGAACAGGCGGTATTATGCGGAGGCGTAACATCTTTAATTAAAGCGGGATTTGATACTTTAACAGAAGCTGGATATGCTCCTGAAATGGCATATTTTGAATGTCTACACGAATTAAAGTTAATTGTAGATTTATTATATGAAGGCGGTATGGCCAATATGAGATATTCAATCTCAAATACAGCTGAATACGGTGATTACGTATCTGGTCCAAGAGTAATCGGAGAAGAATCAAGAAAAGCAATGAAAGAAATTCTAAAAGAAATTCAAAACGGAAAATTCGCAAAAGACTTTATCTTAGAAAGAAAAGCGGGATATGTAAGAATGAATGCCGAAAGACAGCTTACAGAAGATAGTCTTTTAGAACAAACAGGAAAAGAACTTAGAAAAATGATGCCTTGGATTACTAAAAACAAAATCGTTAATCCGGAAGAAAATTAAAGTTTTTTCCTTCTCTTCCGATTTGGAAAATAAAAAGGAGAAATAATGAAAAAATTTTTAATCGGTCTTTCAATAGCCACAAGTATGGGATTTGCCGCAAATCCTTCGATATCAAATGATAAACTTGGAGATTTTTTAATAGCTCCCGTATACCTGGCTCAGCCTAACATCTGTACTAAAATAACCGTATTTAACACCAACACTACCCACTCTATTTTGGCAAAAGTAGCTTTAAGAGAACAGATAGCTTCAAATGAAGTGGATTTTCCTATATTCTTAAGTCCGGGAGACGTATGGAGCGGAACTGTATGTAAAAGAGGAAATGAAGTGGTTTTAACCTCAAAAGACGACTCAAACCATCCTAAAATTTCAGCTCTTTTAGCAAAAGGAAAAAGTATAACTGCCCAAAGCATTAAAGCGGGACACAAAAATGTAGATTTTACAACCGGATACGTTGAGGTATATCCTATAGCGGAATTTGACGAAGGTAAAGAAAAAAAAGTTGACAAAAACGTTTTGGTTAAAAGATGGGATATGCTTATTAAAGGAAAATGTCCTTCTAATATAGTAAAAACCGGTGTGGACGGATATAGTCTTAGCGGAAACATAGCTTATGAAACAGCCAAAAGAGCAACCGTTATTTTACCTATGATAGCTTTTAAAGGAGCTCATGACAAAGTTTTAAGAGGAAGCGCTATTGCATACGGAAATGACACGGGACCTGATATTCTTCTTGGGACTAAGAAAAAATACCAAATATTAAAACTTCTTCAACACAGCAAAGCTATGTTCACATATACGAACTACGGAAAAAATCAATATGTGGTATTTACATATCCTTTCGGATATGCAAAAAACCAGATAAGAAAATATAAAGTAACGGTAAGAGATATGAGCGAAAACAAAGACGTTAAAAAACAAGAAGTCGTAATTTTCTCTCCTACTCCAAAAATTAAACCTAAAAACAGTTTTATGAAAAATGAAGTAGCCGTTCTTTCCGTAGCTGATATTATTTCAAAAACCTCAAACCCTTCTATGTTTAAAGAAGGACAAATTCAAATAGAGGATATCACAAACGTTACTGATGTTCAACTCGGAGCTGGTAAAAACGCATCTTTTATAGCAACTTATATTACGTTTGATAAAGAAAACAATAAACCTTACGTATTCAATGCAAGTTATATCCCTACTAAGTAAGCTTCTATTTCTTTTTCCCCTTCTTTTATGGGGATTTGATAAACTTTATGATTTAAATGAACATGATTTTGAAATAATTGAGACAAAAAAGAGTTATAAGCTTATTTTAAAAGACCAAAAATATATCAACTATAAAAAAAGTCCTGGATTTAAATTTTTCCTGCCTTATTTTACAAAAGAATTTAATCTAAAAATCCTAAGATACAATTCAATAGGATATATAAACGGACTTATTTCCATGAACCGGTCTTTTTCGAAAGTTTTAAATATTTCGCCATCTGAACTTAAATATTATCTAACCGATTATTCTCAAAAAGACCAAAAAGAACTTGATTATCTTTTAAAAGGTTATTCCATTCCGTATAAAATGCAAACATCTCTTTCAATAGAAGCTTATAATATTCCGCCAAAGGTATATACCAAACTCAATAAATTTATCTATTTTAAAAAAATCCCCTTAAAAGAAAACAAACTTCAATATATTTTATACTCTTTTTATATAGTTTTGGATAAAAAACCTTTGGATAAATATATAAAAACAAATTATCCCTCTTCAAAAGATTATATTAAAACATTTTTAAAAAACATTAGCAAAATCAATCTTTCAACTCAAAAAAAGAAAAAATCTTTTAAAAAAACTCAAAAAAAACAGACAAAAAAAAAGAAAGCACACCCTTTTAGACTTGTTCTTACAAGAATTCATCTTATGAAAGAATACGGATACCAATACACCCCTATAAAAGCTGATTTAAAAGGAATTGAGGAATTCAAAAAAGACATAATATCCAAACTTGAAAAAACAAAAGAAAAATTAGAAACGCTTAACCAGACTATCTTAATAAAACCTCAGGATAAAATAGAAAACATAACCGAATATATAGATGAACTAACAGACGATATAAATTACGCTTCTTTAAAATTAGAATTCGAAAAATGTACTTTTAACCCGGAAAAGATAAAAAAAGAGTGTTTTAAAAATCCTCAATATTTTCAAAATTACATCTATTTTTCCATAAAAAAAGACACCCTGCCCCAAAACGAAACCATACTTGCTTACGGAGATTACAAAACATTTAACGACGTAGGAAAATATTTTTATGAAAAAGGAGATTTACAAAAAGCCGAAATCTATTTAAAAAAAGCCTATATTTTAGCCCCTGAAAAAACAATCCCGGCACACAATTTAAGCGTATTATATGCCACCAGGTCCGATATATACGACACTAAAAAAATCATAAAATATTTAAAAGAATCAAACCTGAGTGTAGATTATTATAATCTTGGAGTATATTACTATTTAGGTTTGGGGGTAAAAGAGAGCGATAAAAAAGCAAGAGAATATTTTGAAAAAGCTCAGGAAATTCCTTATGCTAAATATAATCTAAATATTATGAAAAAATACAAAATCGGTATAAGATGATATAATTTCACAAAAAAAGGACACATCTTGGCAGAAGTTATTACAGTCACCAGCGGAAAAGGGGGAGTAGGAAAATCCACCACTACCGCAAATATAGCGACCGCTTTGGCAATGCTTGGAAAAAAAACGGTTGCTGTAGATTTCGATATAGGTCTTAGAAACCTTGATATGATTTTAGGGCTGGAAAACCGTATAGTATATGACGTGGTAGACGTTATGGAAAACAGATGTAACTTAGCCCAGGCCGTTATCAAGGATAAAAGAACAGATAACCTTCATTTTTTACCGGCAAGCCAGACAAAAGACAAAACAGTACTTGATAAAGAAAAAGTTGAAAAACTTATTAATGACTTAAAAAAAGAATTTGATTATATTTTAATAGATTCTCCGGCCGGAATAGAAAGCGGATTTGAACACGCGATTTATCTAGCGGATAGAGCTTTAATAGTAACAACTCCCGAAATAAGCTCGGTAAGAGACGCCGACAGGGTTATAGGAATAATCGATGCAAAAAGTAAAAAAGCGGCCCTTGGAGAAGAAGTTCAAAAACATATCATTATAAACAGAATAAAACCTGAACTGGTAGAAAAAGGTGAAATGCTCTCAACTGAAGATGTACTTCATATTTTAGCACTTCCTTTAATAGGAATAGTTCCTGATGATGAGGAAATAGTAAAATCAACAAACTTAGGAGAGCCTATAGTATTAAATGAAAAATCAATTGTAGGAGAAGCTTTTAGAAGAATAGCCAGAAGAATTAACGGAGAAGAAGTGGAATTTTTGGATTTAAAATCAAAAAAAGGATTTTTCGAAAAACTTAAAGGACTTTTCACATGAGCTTTTTTGATATTTTTAAAAAAAAGAAATCCAAAGATGTTGCAAAAGACAGACTTATGATGATGCTGGCTTACGAAAGAGCTTCAACAAAAATAGACAATCTTGAAGATATGAAAAAAGAACTTATAGAAGTAGTAAAAAAATATTTAAAAGTAAAAGATATAGAAATTAAAAGCTCATCCAACCAGGATATAGAAACTTTAGAAGTGGAAATTATTTTAGAAAAATGAAAAAAAGAAAAATCAAACATAAAAAAAGCTCGAATTCCCTTAAATATCTGGTATTTTTTCTTATTATAGCGGTATTTTCATTAAGCGGGGTACTTATTTATCTTATAATAGAAAAACAGAATAAAGAACAGATTTTAAAACAGCAGCTAACTCAAAAAGAACAGGCCTTAAAAATACTCCAACAAAAAGTATCATCCCTTGAAAAAAACCTAAAAAAAGAACACCCAGAAGAAAAACATCAACATGAATATTCAGAAATACAAGATTACGCAAGTGCTTCCAAATTAGTACTTCCCGTATTATCAAAACCAGAAAAAAAAATAATTACCATAACCCCTAAAAACGAAAAACCAAAACTCGTAATAATAATAGACGATATGTCTTATAAATATCAAGTTAAACTTTTAAAAGAAATTCCTTTTAAAATAACGCCTTCTTTTTTCCCACCTACAAAAAGTCACCCAAATACAGCAATATACGCAAACCGTTTTACACATTATATGGTTCATCTCCCAATGGAAGCTCTTAATTATTCAAGACCAGAACCAAACACTTTAAATGTAGGAGATTCATACGCTAAAATAGAAAAAAGAATTAAAGAGATAAAAAAAATATTTCCAAATGCAAAATTCATAAATAATCATACAGGAAGTAAATTTACAGGAGATTATCAGTCTATGTACTTTCTTTTTAAAGCTTTAAAAGCCCATAATCTTGGATTTGTCGATTCAAGAACAACCCCAAAATCCCAGGCTGCAGAAGTTGAAAAAAGAATAAAAATACCAATGTTTTCAAGAAACATATTTTTAGATAATAAAGAAGAACCTTCATATATAAGAAACCAGCTTAAAAAAGCCGTTAATATAGCGAAAAAATACGGTTATGCAATAGCCATAGGACACCCTCACAAAATAACGCTTACAACGCTTAAAAACTCAAAAGACCTGTTATCTCAGGTGGAAGTGGTATATATAGATGAACTTAAAAATTGAAACAGACGGTTTTTCTCTTTATTATAAAGGGAAAAAAGAACTTTTACAAAAACCTAAAATTGCAATAATAGGAAGCAGAAAAGCATCAAAATATTCAAAAGAAATCACCTATCTGTTGGCGAAAAGATTATCAAAAAAGTTTATAATAATCAGTGGAGGAGCATTAGGCATAGACACTGAAGCACATAAAGGCTCTTTTCCCAATACCATCTTAGTATCCCCTTCCTCACTTGACAGAATATACCCGAAATCAAACGAAACTTTAATAAAATCCATATATAAAGAAGCTTTAGCGATAAGCGAATATGAAAACAACTTTTCTCCCAAAAAATATACTTTTATTCAAAGAAACAGAATTATTATCTATTTATCTGATATGGTTATAATTCCCGAAGCCGAAATTAAAAGCGGAAGCATGAGAAGTTTTGAATGGGCGGAAAAATTCGGCAAAAAAGTATACGTAATTCCCCAAAGACTTGGTGAAAGCGGAGGTACAAGATATCTGGCAAAAACCAATAAAGCACAAGTCATTTGGGATATGGAAGAATTTTTAAATTCACTTGAAATCAATGAAGAAATACAGCATTTAAGTTTAAACGAAGCGTTGAAAAAATACGGCAATATACTTTATGAAATGGAACTTGAAGGCAAAGTGGAGATAAAAAATGGAAAAGTCTATTTTAACTGAAACATTAAAACATCCGTTTAAACCTATAATAGACAACAAAAGCAAAATTTTAATATTAGGAACGTTTCCTTCCATAAAATCTTTTGAAAACAGTTTTTACTATTCTCATCCAAAAAACCAGTTTTGGGATATTTTAGCTACTGTTTTCAATGATAAAAAACCCTTATCTAATCAGGAAAAAATAGAATTCTTAAAAAAACACAAAATCGCTTTATGGGATACTATTTGCGAATGCAAAAGAAAAAAAGGGAATTCAAGAGACGATAACTTAGAAATACTAAAACCTTGCGACATAGAAAAATTATTAAAAAAATACCCCAACATCAAAAAAATTGCTGTTACTTCCAGAATTGCCGAAAAAGTTATCAAAAAGCACTTTAAAAACTCCCTATTTTCTATTCTCAATTCTCCATTATATTTACCAAGCCCAAGTCCTTTAAATGCCAGACAAACATTTCAACAAAAGGCGGAAATATGGAAAAAATTATTGCTATCGATGTAGGATTAAAAAGAATTGGAATGGCTTATACGCCAAATAAATCCGTTGTAATACCTTTAAACGCCATTATAAGAAAAAACAGAAACCAGGCTGCTCAAGAAGTCGCACAAGTTCTTAAAGAATATAAAGCAGATATATTAGTGGTAGGAATACCAAAAACAAATGAAGAGATGAGCAAAAGAATTAAGCATTTTGTAAATTTAATTAATTTTAACGGAAAAATCGAATTTGAAGA